>DYIG01000042.1 GCA_020723725.1 Thermaerobacter marianensis
CCGCCTCCATAGCGGCTTCCACCGAAGCTTCATCGGCCGGGTCGCAATACCAGGCCTTTTCACCAAGGTATTCCCTGGCTGAACCCCGGGAAGTGCTGACCACCCGGCAGCCGGCTGCCGCCGCCTCCAGTGTCGCCAAGCCCGGGAGTTCACACCAGCTGGGCAGCACATGGACACGCGCCGCCCGCAAGGCGGAAGCCACGACCTCTTTGGGCTGGAATCCGAGGAAACGGGTTCGCCCCCCGCCCTCAGCCCTGCACGAGTCTAGATAACCCCTATCCTGAGCCTGCCCGATGAAGACCACGGGGGCCATGACGCTGGTCAGGCGGCGCAGGCAGCGAATGAGCCCAAGCTGGTTCTTATGGGGGCTCACCCTGGCCACGCAAAGTATGAACTCCTCAACCCCAAAGGTTTTCCGAAAGAGATCAGGATCGGCTTCCACGTGTTCCGGGACCACACCTACAGGAACGGTGTGGCAGGGCTTGCCGGGATTGAAATCCTGCTCCAGCATTTCCCTTTCGGATCCCACGACTAACGCCTGGGCCATGCGCAGGGCCTTGGCACGCAAACGTTGCTCGCCCGGCCAGCGGCGTAGCCATGCTTCCTCTGCCGGACCACCATCTGCGGCAACACTCTCCACGTTCCAGTAGATAGGGGTGATGACGATTGGACGCCCCTGGCGGAAGACGTGCGATAACTGAAGGTAGGGTTCGTCGGCCCGCATAAGGTTAAAAACGTGGACCAGATCGAACCCCGCAGCATCCGGTCGAACCTCAATAGAGACATGCACATCCATTCCCCGTTGACGCAGGGCTTTCGCTGTATGGTGCATGTGCACGGTGTCCCCCGCCGGAAGGATGTTCAGGTCGGGTCGGCCCAGAAATAAAATGCGTTTCCTTTTCACTGCCAATCCCCCACCGGCAAAGCAAGAATGGTACCAGTATATGAGGCGGGCGCCGCATCAAGTAATAAAAAGGCGCCCGCACCAAAGGGGCGCCTGAGTGGTTCATGATATATGACCTCTATGGATCAAGGATCCTGTACCCGTAGCTGTTGCGTTTCCGTGACCACAACCTCGACGTTTATGATGACCTTCTGGATCAATTCGCCCGTATCCGGATCGAATTCGAAAACCAGATTCTCAATGGAACTGTGGTCTTGCTGATTCATCCCTTCGCGGGCAGGACGTGAAGGATCGAGGGGTGTGATCTCGATCATTTCACTGAAATCAATGTCTTCCGGAATGTGATGTACTAAACCGTCCCGGCCTACAAAGAAGACCTGTTTGTGCAGGATGCCCTGCACGATCACCTTTCCATCCTTGAGAAGGGATTACATTAGACCCCTTATTACAATCCGGCCGTCTGTCCCCAGGAGCACCCCGTTGACAACTGAGCGAACCACGGCCTGCCTCAATGGGTCGTAGCCATCCTGGGATGGGTACTTACCGGACTCAAGAATACCCTTGAGGTGTCCAGCGATCGCGGGGGCCAGGTCATCACCGGCGGCCAGTTCCGCATCAAGCCTGAGAACCCGTATTTCCAGTTCCTTAAGACGGTTCATGCTTTCCTCCAGGGAGCTCTGTGCTTCCTCCCCGGTTATCATCCCGGAACCAAGGAGCGATAGAATCCGCCTGCGGGATTCCCTGAGCGAATGAATCTGCCCCGCCAGCCGCTCCCTCTCAGCCTTAAGTCCGGAACGGCCGGTGAAGGTTTCCAAGGCCGTGATGTCCGGTGTCATTGAACCCAGCCTGCGGGCAACCTGCTCCCACACAAGCATATCCACCCGGTCACTACGGTGGTAAAGACGGTTAGGGCATGGCTCGATATTGACGCCGACGTCACCCCGTCGATGCCGCCGGGAATGAATACAGGCATAATACCCTGCTCCGCTTACCCCCTTATAGCGAACGTACATCCTCCGGTTGCAAGCCTCGCAAAACACCCTGCCGGATAAGAGCGCTCCACGTCCTTCCAGTCCCGGAGGTCTTCCCGGGGGGCGCCGCAGCCTTTGGTCTACGAGTTGCTGAACCTCCTCCCAGAGGTCATCTGTGATAATCGAAGGGACGGGGACATACAGGCACTGTCCATGCCTGCCCTTATGGAACTGGCGTAACCGGCCTGCGTAGGCAGGGTTCCTCAGAATGCGCGAAATGGAAGCATAGACCCACTCCCCCCCCTGAGGCGCAGGCCACCCTTCTTCACGCATCCTTTGTCCTATCCTCCGCGCGCCCAGCCCCTCCCTCGCGCAGAGTTGGAAGATACGGCGGACTGCTGCGGCCTCTTTATCATCAATTGTCAGAAGGTCGTTCTGGCAGTCGTAGCGGTAGCCGAAGATGCGAGACGGAGCATTGGCAATCCCCCCCCGTCGTACCTTTTGCTTCTTCCCAAACATGGTCCTCTGAACGATTTTGGCCTTTTCAAATTGCGAGATCGCCCCACGCACTGAAAGGAAGAGTATACCCTCGGGGGTGTTCTCCCAGGCCATATTAATGAAGATAAGCCGACAACCGGCCCGCTGAATTTCATCAGTCAGGAGGAGCAGGTCGACGAGGCTGCGAGAGAGCCGGTCAGGGTCCAAAGTTATAACGGCGGAGTACGCGCGTTCACTCAGGCATTCCCTGAGGCGGACAAGGGCCGGACGTTCCACGGTGGCACCGCTGTAACCGTTATCCACAAAGACTTCGGTTTCCGTGAAGCCCATTTCATTTGCTCGTGCACGACAGGCCTCAACCTGGCCTTGAAGCGAATAGCCGCGTAAGGCCTGTTCCTCGGTGCTAACCCGGGCGTAGATTGCCGCTTTCACCGACTCGCCCCCTGAAGGGCACCCTTGCTGGGGACAGCCCGTCGGGGAATCTTATGCATCTGATACGAGAGCTAAAATTTGTCCAAAGAGGAATTACCCAAGCGACATTTTGCATCCTCTGGAACTAATCTGACTCCCGGTAATCTCGGCAACCCTCTGTTCGAGGAACCGCTGGAAGTCTTCGCTGAGGTCCGGCCTGGCCAGGGCAAAGTCAACTATAGCCCGAAGGTACCCAAGCTTGTCTCCCACATCGTAACGCACGCCCTCGAACTCATAAGCAATCAAAGCTTGATTCCGGTTCCAGACACGCAATGCATCCGTCAGCTGAATTTCGCCGCCAACCCCCGGCTCTATACTCTCAAGCACCTCGAATATTCCAGGTTCAAGGATATAACGACCGATAATGGCCAGTTCCGAGGGGGCCTCCTTGGGAGACGGCTTCTCCACGAGATCGGAGACCTCGTAGACTCGTTCAGCGACATGCCTGCCATCGATAATCCCGTATGACGATACCTCGGAGGGCTTCACCCTCTGCACACCGATCACGGACCTTCCGTAGAGCTCGAACTTGCGCACCATCTGCGCCAAACACGGTTCCCCGAAGGCAACGATGTCATCACCCAGCAGTACGGCAAACGGCTCATCCCCCACGTGCCGTTTGGCGCAGAGAACTGCATGCCCCAGACCCAGGGGTTCTTTCTGCCGGATGTAGTGGATATCGGCCATATTGGTAATCCCCTGCACCAGGTCAAGCAGGTCCTCTTTGCCCCGGCGGGTAAGGAATTCTTCCAATTCCGGGGAACGATCAAAGTGGTCTTCGATGGCCCGCTTATCCTTGCCGGTGATGATGAGAATATCGTCTATGCCGGAAGCCAGGGCCTCTTCGATCACATACTGAATGGTTGGTTTGTCCACGACTGGGAGCATTTCTTTCGGCTGGGCCTTGGTTGCAGGCAGGAACCTCGTACCCAATCCGGCAGCGGGGATAACAGCCTTTCTTACCCTACGACAAGTATTCATTGAAAAACGACACCACCTAAGAGACTTCAGGCCGAACGAGGAATTCGAAAACCTCGGGACGGGCCAGATAGGCATCATAAAGCGTTAAACCAAGGCTAACGCCAATCATTTCCAAGCCCCCGGCACCAACAACCCTAAGCGGTGGGCAGCCTTTGTAAGATGGATTAGCCGTAAACTTGACCCTATCTTCATCGTCAAGAATATACTAAGCGGCGCCATGATGCACACGGTATGGTTCGTAGACTGCCTGGAAACCGGAGTAAACCAGGTTTGCGATAAGGAGCCAATCGGTTCCCGGATTTACCGTCACGTGCCCGTAACCTGGCGGTATAACCACCTTGCTGCCCACCTTACCCTCGACCAGATAGACATCTTCAAGGCGGTCCATTGAGTCTGACGCCTTTTGCATTAGAAAATACCCCCGGCCGTACAAGACTTCATAGACTTCGGGGTAGGTCGGCCCCCCGGGCCTGCTCTCGGGGTGGTAGTGTCCATAGGTCTTGAGAAACTCACCGTTTACGGTCCCAGGACGAATAACCGTCAGGTCGTGGCGTATACCCGTGCGTTCAAACACGCTGACATCATTTTCATGGTACACACCCCTGTACATAAAATAGGCAACACCCTCAGCGGGTTCTTGTTGCCTGTTTGCCAGCACATCAAATAGGTCGGAAATTTTCCTGGCACAAAGGTTTTTCTCCTTGAAACGATCCTGAAACTCGAGATGTCCATCTTCTTTAAGGAAAACCCATGGCAAAACCGTTGACAAACCCAAAAGTTGATCACCACCCATTGGCCAACCAATAATTTACCATAGGATACCAGCAAAGTGCAAAGGTACAGGCCGATCTATTCCCGTAGCGACCGTGGCTACCTTTCCGGGACCTCGCGAATGCGTTCGATGGCAAGTTCCAAATCCCTAAGAAATGCTTGTGCGGTAAATTGCCTTCCGAGCGTGGAAAACCTCCCGAACCACCTATGGTCCCGGGGCTGTGGCCTCCGTTGAACCATCTGCACTGCGGGATCTGACGAAAAACCTCCTTGGAGTCGGCGTCAACATCGGTTATTCGTTACAGCCAGAGAAGTCATTTGCGAGGCACGATCATAGGCGGGTTGTCTGGTAGAAAACACGGTTATATTGAACCAGAAAACCCCCTCAAAAAAAGAAGAGTCTTGTCTAATGAGTGCAAAGACTATGAAGCGTGTATCCGGAATGAGGTGCCGGAGCCGAGCAATGGTTCAAGTATGAATATACCTATCTGTTAATAGCCATGGTCAAGGACGATTTAAAAGCCTAAGCCACCCTACAGATAACCAATTGTTAACGTCACTTGTCTAGCAATGGGGCTATTACCAACCTACGCTCATACAGAATATCTAAACCTTTATATGACAGTTCAAATGGACCTTTTCAGTGTGATACTTTTTCTGTGAACCCCATTAATGATTTCTTGGCACGGTTTATAGGAGTGGATACCTTGTTTTTAACTAGAGGGAATGCACTTTACGCCCTGGTTCTCATGTTAATGCTGACAGCGGCCGGGTGTGCACAAAAGTCTTTAGACAAGGAAACCCAGCCTCATAAAGAGAACGTCAGGCCCCCCGTCACCAAGAGCGATAACCTCGTTGACAAGAGCGTCGGCAAAGAACCGATTAAAACCAGCGATGACTGGGGGCAGTTGCCCAACGGCCGCCATTTCTCCCTAACCCTGGGGCTGAAGGGCGAGTGGGTATCAACACCCATAACTCATACACCCCCATTTTTCCTCTCACAGGGCTGGATTGACTCCCAAACCATCTGGGGGCAGTCAGGGAATAAGGTTGTTTTCGTGGAGACTGATAAACCAGAGTACCGGGATGCAGGCTTTAATTCATGGCTGGCTGTGCCTTCACCGGACGGGCAGGCCATGGCCTGGACGGACCAGGAAGGACTCTGGACAGGCAGACCCGGAAAACAAACCAGATTGCTTCTTAAGGCTGGCGCCATCAGTGATGTGGGTATGGTCCCCCCTGCGCAGGTACTCTGGTCACCGGATGGCAAACAACTGCTTGCCGGATGGGAACAGGAATGGGACACTGCTTACGCGCTGATAGACGCCTCAACAGGAAAGGCAAAGCGCCTTGAAACAAAGATTGAAGGCTATTTCCTGACTACGGACACCGTATGGCTTGATAACCACCGCATCCTTTTCAGCACCCGCGCTTCGACGTCATTGAATGGTGAAAATGAGTACGGGACGGGGTACCGGGGTGACCTGGCGGAACTGGATACACTGACAAATAATTACAGGCTGGTAACAGGTGTAAAAGACGGTGTCTTCCTGTCTGTATCGGGCCGCATGGGAAACGAGGTTTTAATTGGAGAAGGACCCAAGGGGGCTGCGCCGAGCAAATACCACATATTTGAAACAAGCAATTGGTCCAGCTATCAGGCCGATATCCCTGCGGGAAGGGCTTACCCCTCACCCCTGGGCAACCGGGCCATAGTCATAACCGGTTCGAGTTACGACGGCATGAACACGGTCTACCGCTTGAGCCTCTGGCAGGCGGACGGGTCGACAAAGCCCTTTGCCCTGGTGCGGGCGGAAGACAGCCTTAACATCTCCTGGTCACCCAACGGGCTCAAAGTCGCGGTCAGCCACACCATCTCCGAACCAAACGATGAAGGCCCCTCAGGGTCATTAAGAACGAAATACCTAACCGAGGTCTTTTCGGCAGGGCCGGGCTCAGGTCTAAATTAACAGAAGTCAGACCTTCTGCCCGAGGAACTCGTGGGCGCGCAGGTAGGCGTCCACGTTTGTCAACTGAGTCAGGAAGCTTGTCACCTGGCGCCCCATGGGACTTCGCAGCCAGTCGCGATTAATAACCCCGTTCCTGACCGCCCGTTTGTACATGGCCATATTGGCGCCCATTGACGTTTCGCGATAAAGCCGGGCCATCAGCTCATAGAAGTTCCTCAGCGGGAGTTTGGTTCCCATGGCCGCATGGAGGAAGTCCAAGAGCTGAAACTGGAGCTTGCCGGGTTCCAACTCACCAGTTTCCATAAGCCGGTTGGTGAGCACCGTTCCGGGCAAAGGGGTGAGCACCGTGAACTGAGGGAAGGCGATCTCATTGCTCCGAACAAACTCGATAAGGTCTACGAAATCTTCCTCCTGCCATTCGGGGTTGACGATAAAACAGCCCCAGGCCTCCACGCCGCTCTGACGCATTGTTTTCAGGGCAGTGATAGCCGTGTTAACGGTGATCCTCTTATGGTGCAACTCGGCGAGTTCGCTATCCTTATGGGACTCGATCCCAAGAAGCAGTACCTTCAAGCCCACTGAAGCCCAGCGTGAAACCAGCTCCGGGTCCCGTACGATATCGTTGGACCTCACCTGGGCCCAATACTTCCAGGCGTGTCCATGCCATTCAGACGGTTCTTGTGCAATTAGGTCCGCGATTCGAAGCGCCCTCTTGGTATCGACCCAGAACTCGTCGTCCACAAAGGCCACCACCTGGACCACCTCAGGAAGGCGGCGCAATTCGGCGATGACCCTTTCCGGGCTCTTCTTCCGGTATTTGCGGTCGTGAAATACCCAAACGGAACAGAAATTGCAATCATAGGGACAACCCCGTGAGCTCTCCACGGACCCAACCACACCCATGACATTGAGATAGTACTTTTCCTGGTAGCGTTTGAGCAAACCCCAATCCGGGAAGGGAAGGCTGTCAAGGTCGGCGATCTGTGGGCGCCGTGGCGTTTTACACACCTTGTCACCCCTGCGGAAGGCTATGCCGCGGACACGGCCCGGGTCCCCCCCGTTTTGCAGGGTCTTCAGGAGCTCGGGGAACGTCTCCTCCCCCTCGCCTACGACTATGTAATCAATCGCCGGTTCTTCCAGGACATCGGCCGTAGCCATGGTAGCATGGACCCCGCCCATAACCGTTATCACCCCGGGCATGGCCTTTTTGGCCCTGGCGAATAACCTTTTTGCGGCCCGGCTCTCGGCCGAATAGGCGGTAACGCCGACGATATGTGGCTGGAATTCGGCCAGGGTCTCTTCAAAAGACCGATCCTCTTCCAGCCTCATGTCCAGGATGCGGCACTCGTGCTCGGGCACCGATGCCGCAACCATGAGCAGATCCAGGGGGGCTACCCTCGCCAGGCTGGTAAAACCCACTGAAACATCTGAAATATCCGGCTTTACCAGCAGAATCCGCAATTGTCCGTTAGTCCCCTGCAACGTGCGGCACATCCCTTCTCGTACCTATGCTTTGCTGTTTTATTGTACCACTTTATTGGCACGGATATAGTTGCATAACGTCAACCCTTTTCTTGACTATGGACGTAACGTCACGGAGTGAAGGGACTATATCCACGATCTTGATGGCGTCCAGGATCTTGGATTCCTCGATGAACTTCTGTTTTCGTCCCCGTCCGATGACAACCTCTGTGGCCACCAACACGCCATAGGGATTCAGGGCTACGGCCACCTCCTGGGTCTCCGTAACCTGCAGGCTCAACCTTATGATCACCTTCTGTATCAGTTGGCCCGTGTCTGGATCGAATTCCCACACGAGGTTTTCAATAACGCTATGGTTGCGGGCGTTCATCCCTTCCCTGGCAGGCAACGACGGGTCAAGGGGAATCACCTCGACCAAGTCGCTGAAGGGTATGTCCTCCGCGACATGGTGCACCACGTTGTCCAGCCCGACATAGAAGATCTGTTTGTGCAGCACCCCCTGAACGATGACCTTTCCGTTCTTCACATGGAGACGGATGTTGTTCAGACGAGGCACTATGTCAACGATCTTGATGGCCTCAAGGTTTTTCTCTTGCCGTATAAACTTCTGCTTCTCGCCCCTGCCGATAACGACCTGGGCCTTGATCACGGGTCCGAGAATGTCGGTCGCGACAAACAGTTCCTCCGTTTGTGTGACGATTACTTCGATTCCGATGATTACCTTCTGTATCAGCTCACCGGTATCAGGGTCGAATTCGAAAATGAGGTTCTCGACGAAAGCGGTTGTGGTTTCGTTCATGCCGGTGGTAACGGGTATTGCCGGGTCAACCGGCTCTACCTCGATGAGTTCGCTGAAATCGATATCCTCGGCCACATGGTGTTCCAACCCGTCGGTTCCAACATAGAAGATCTGCTTGTGCAGGGTCCCCTGAACTATTACCTTTCCCTCTTTGACAATCGTCCGGACATTAACGAGTTGGGGAACGATGTCTACGATCTTAATGCCTTCGACGATCTTTACTTCCTCGATGAACTTCTGCTTGAAACCCTCGCCAATGACCCTCTCGATCTTCAGCAGAACCTTTTCGTTCTCTTGCAGAAAATCCACCGCCATATTTTCTCCCTCCTTTCTTCTACTTAGTCCCCTTGGCACCCGGGTAGTACCATCATATTTACGGCATGAGAGGGTTGTTCCCCGGGCCATGGGGGTCTCAAGTATTTATATGCATATGATCATGCAGCCGGTCTCTCCAGTAATCCAGGAGGTCTTGCAAGGTCCTCTCAAAGGGAATCTCGGGCACCCACCCGGTAAGCTGGTGAAAGCGTGAACAATCCCCCAGCAAGATGGGGACGTCCGAAGGACGCATCCGCGCCGGATCCTGGCGGATAACGAATTCCTTTTGGGCAAGGCCGCGCAGTATGTCAACGATCTCCCTGATGGCATAGGCATGACCCCTGGCTATGTTATAAACCTCCCCCGGTTCACCGTAAAGAATGGCCAGCCAGTAGGCCCTCGCTACGTCGCGAACGTCCGTGAAGTCTCGCAGGGTATCCAGGTTCCCAACCTCGAGAACAGGTTCCCTAACCCCCGCCTCAATTTCCGCAATCTGTTTAGCAAAATTTGAGGCAGCAAAGACGACCCCCCTCCGCGGACCGGTGTGGTTAAAAGCCCGTGTCCTTACCACGTGAAGCCCATAGCTCCGGTGGTACTGATAGGCCATGAGGTCTTGCGCCACCTTGCTTACACCGTAGGGGCTGAGCGGGCGGAGCGGGTTATCCTCCGTGATAGGGACTTCGTTTTCTGCAACAAAACCGTATTCCTCGGACGAACCCGCAATTTGGATGCGTGTTTTGGTTCCGAGATGGCAAATAGCCTCAAAAATATTCAACTGGCCGATGATGTTTGTGTTGAATGTTTCAGCGGGGGCATTCCAGGATGTCGGGACAAAGCTTTGGGCAGCGAGATGAAAGATCAGGTCTGGTTGCACCATCTCCATGAGACGGTCGACAGACACCCGGTCCCGAAGATCACACTCCATAAGCGTGACCCTTCCTGCCAGGTGTTCGATATTCTCCAACCGGCTCCGCCAGCGGAAGGTCCCGTATACCTCAACACCCTCCTGCTCCAGGAGAAACTCCGCCAGGTGGCTGCCGACAAACCCCGTTATCCCTGTAATGAGGGCCTTCATGCAGTTAATCCCTCCACTCTCGAGTAGACGTTCAGGCCATCTTATGCCTGCTCGTCTCTGGCGGGTGAAGGGTATCAGGCCGGGGTCCTGCCGGGGGGTAGGCGTGAGGCCGTCAGGCTGCGGTAAATAAAGACGCCCAGGACCCGCAAAACCCCGGCCACGGGGACGGCCAAGATCAGACCAGCCAATCCAAACAGGTGTCCCCCTGCCAGGAGGGCGAAGACAAGGATCAGAGGGTGAAGGCCCATGGTCTCCCCCAT
>DYIG01000043.1:0-8143 GCA_020723725.1 Thermaerobacter marianensis
AACTATTTTGAACCATCCCGTAAACATAAAGTGCCACCCAAAATGGAACAAGCCCGAAAAAAACAAGCTATGGACCTGAACCAGAATTCCCAAAACGTCCATTTTTAGGCTATCCAGGGAACCTCGCTCTGTGGGCAATTCTATTGACCAGCCCGGTGCTGGTATTGCGGCATTGGTTGTCTCCTCTATAAGGCTGACTCCTATATAAGCTGACTGCCATATAACCAGCTTTGCCCCATGTTGTTAGCCAAAACAGGCCCAAATTTTAAGAGCCACTTAATCTTTTGCGTCTTTAATAAAGGCAGGAAGTTCATTTGATAAATGGGGTGAGAGCCATGATGAAGGATAAGATCGGTGCAATAGTTTCTCTGGGGATATGTACACTGCTTTCCACGGCTGCCGTGGCGGTGGCCAGCAGCATTAGCCATACGCTATCTGCTTTGGCCTGACCAACCAAAGCACTACATAAAGCGGGTCCGGTGGCCTATCTATTGTGGCATTGTCCAACCCGAACTTAAATATACCACCCCCCTCCCATCCGAAAACCCCGCTCCGGCGGGGTTTTATAATTTATAGTACTTAGGGAGACGAAAGGTATGTGCACGCGAGCGATGGCGGGAGAGGGGGAGTCTTAGAATGGCGGGCAGAGTCATTCGTGAGGACGATTTCAATGTGCCGGTAAAAGTATGGACGGATTATGTCGAGGACAGCGCCATGGAGCAGATCCGTAACATGGCGAGACTGCCATTTGCTTTCGGTCATATAGCGATAATGCCAGACGTTCATACCGGCTTCGGTGTCACTATTGGCTCAGTTTTTGTCACCAAGGACGTCATCATCCCAATGGCGGTAGGGGTTGACATTGGCTGCGGGATGGCTGCCGTTAAGACTGACATCCCCGCCAAAGCGCTAACGCGGGAGCACCTCAAGGACATTACCCACTCGCTGAAACGGGGTATCCCCGTGGGATTCAAGCAGCACCGGAAAAAGCAGTCCGCCGACGGGCTTCCGACCCGGGTTCTCCATGCCGCACCCGCTGTGAAAGAGATGGAGAATGGACGCGGGCTTTATCAGCTTGGTACCCTTGGCGGGGGGAACCACTTCATTGAATTGCAGCAGGATGAAGATGGCTTCCTCTGGCTGATGCTCCACTCAGGCAGCCGTCACCTGGGGAAGGTAATAGCCGATCACTATCACGCGCTGGCCAAAAAGCGAAACGCCGAATGGTCTGTCGAAGTTCCGCAAGACCTTAATTATTTCCCGCTAAACACTGATGAAGGCAAGGCTTACTTCGACGACATGCGCTGGGCGCAGGACTATGCGATGGAGAATAGATGGCGGATGTTGAACGAGGCTTTACGTACGCTGGAGCATTTTGCCCGCAAGCACCTGGGCCAGGCGTTAACCGCCAGTGAGCCAATCAATGTTCATCACAACTTCGCGGCGGTGGAAAATCATTTCGGACAGAACGTTTTGGTTCACCGAAAGGGCGCTACACCAGCGCGAGAGGGCCAGCTGGGGATTATCCCCGGCAGCATGGGCACAGCCAGCTATATCGTTCGCGGCAAGGGGAACCCGGAGAGTTTTGAGTCTTGCTCCCATGGCGCCGGGCGCGTTTATGGCCGCAAGGAAATGGGTCGTCGCTTCAATGTGGACCACTTCAGAGAAGTTATGAGTGGGGTGGTTTACGATGAGGACCGGGCTGCAAGCATCCTCGATGAGTCTCCGATGGCCTACAAGGATATCGGCCAAGTGATCGCGGATCAAGCTGATCTCGTAGAACCGGTAACGCGCCTGGTGCCCCTGGCGTCGGTGAAAGGGTAATCAAGGGCTGGGAGCCACCATATCTAATACGGTAGGTCTTGCTTAAATGTGTCGTGAAAAATCTTATGTTGCGAGGCCCGGTCAAAAAGGTCCAGATGCAAGGCGCCTAGGAGCGAGGAGTGAGGCGTACTTGACGTTACGCCGCAGGGACGAGCGACGATGGCAACACGGCAGATGGGCATTTTCACCGGGCCTTTAATGGGGGTCCAAGTGCGGGACATAATACCTATTACCTGGGTGGGCTCAAGCGACTTCGTGCCAGGGCGTTGGGGTCGTAAACCTGCGGCCGTAGTCTTCTATTTTTCCGAGGAATTGGCCCACCAGGCTGCTCATTCCGAGTGCGGCCATTATGGCATATCCAGGGAAGGCGCCATTTTCCAATACATTAAAGACGAAGATTCGCTGCGAACACCCGGGTTGGTTTGCAAACCGAAGTGGAGCAAGTTGATCCCGGGGTTGAGCCCCGGCGTGTACACCATCTTCGTTGAGGAAGAGGGCAGGCCCTCCGATGGTCTGACAAATGAACAGTACGAGGCAACCCTTTTTCTTACGCGGACCCTCTGCAACAAGTGGGGGATATTCCCTGATAGAGAGCACCTGATAGGTAGACATCAACTGGATTCAGTGAAGTGGAACGGTAACCCGGGACAGCATTTCCCTTGGATTCAACTGCTCAGGGATTTGAATCGGTTTACCCCGGTCCTGTCCGCCAAGGGCTCACCGGGGATGCTTGACCTCCTGTTTACAAATACCCCTGCCACCCTGATGGAGTTGGTGAATGCAGCCCCTGGTAAGGTCGAGGCGGCCTGTCGTGCGGGTTTTCTCGGCAGGGGGCTGTGCTGGTACCGGGGCCGGAAACTGCAAAGGGTATCCGGGGACAACTGGCCGGTCTTGCTGGTGCGCAACAGCGCGGTGAGGATCACCTATGAAGCCGCGGTGGAACAATGGCCAACCGCGACTTTTGCGCTGGCAGCGGGTCCGGTACTCTACCGTGCGACTGAAGGCTATCTCCCCGAAGGGGTTCCCAGTTCATTCCTGTTGCTCCAGAAGTCCCTGGAACGTCCTCGCACGGGCATCGGCATTTTCCCTGATGGAAGTTTGCTGCTTGCTGCGGTAGGGAAAATGACCCTGGAGGCCTGGGCTGAGTGGTTCGCGGAACAGGGTTGCGCCCAGGCTCTAAACCTTGATGGTGGCCCTGGGACTGCGTTTTATTTTGGAGAAAGGGTAATAGTTTATGGAAGCAAGGCCCAGGCATTTATTCCGAATGCTATTGCCCTTCTTGGGCAAACCCCCACAAACCCATCTTTTTCCTCATAGGTTTTTTGGTTTTTCATCCATATTACTGCACCAGAAAATGCACGTCCTCATAACTTGTACTGCCAGGACAGGCGAGTAAGACAGCGCTGTATTACCACTGTGCCGGACAGTGTTACTATCCCTTACTTGGAAGGAGTGTAGGTATGCCGTTTCGAGTCCAACATCAGGATATACGGCCAGGGCCTTGTCCACCGGAGGGGTGTCCCCCGCCTACAGAGATCGTTTGTATCGATGTTTGTAAGGTATACGACATGTGCTCACAGATTGAGCCCATTTTAGCTACGTTTACGAAAAGGGTTCCCCAGGGTGCCACCCGGGTAGAGTGTGAGATAGTTCCGACACCAACTGAGAGTTGCAGACCGTTCTTCGATAAAAACAACAATAACAACAATAATACCCATGTCTTCAGTACTTGTGAGGAAGTGCCTAACTCTCGCAGGCCGCTTGAGGATGGATTGGCCGCGGTAACAGTTCTTGTGAATGCAGTAATAAGGCTAACGTTCTTTAACTCTCAGGGAACAGTCATTGACGAGGAGTTTGTCAATCTGGAAGCGGTTATTAAGCAGGTTGTCTTGTGCGCTCCGGAAGGTACGGAAATTATCTGCCATGTCGTCGATGGGTCCTGCAGTTGCGTGATTATCAATTGCGACGTTCGCTGCACCATCAATCTCTGTGTGATCATTCAGTCTGAGGCAAAGGTTAAACTCATGGTGCCGAGTTACGGATTCTGTACGCCTCTGCCTTGTGAGGCGCCGCCCCCGCCACCCCCTGGGTGTATACTGCCTTTCCCGCCTCAATGTGTATAGACGACCCCGCCCCCGCCACCTCCGCCAAACTGCTGAACAAAGGGGTGTCAGGTTCCGTAGAAAAGGGCTGCTAACCACAGCCCTTTTCTTTTTCCCAGGTAATCCCGATTGAATTCATTTTTTAATATTATGTAAACTTTACACAAATAATCCTTACAAAGAAAGAAGTGATAAGCCTTGGGATTGAAAAAAGGATTTACTGCGCTAACCTCTTTTATGCTCATTTTAGTGGTTGGTAACGCTTCAATAGCCAACGCATCCTGGTTCAGCAGTAACCTCACAACCCGGCAGACCCAAACTCTTTACAACCCTAAAGAAACGCCTCAGACGGCTGCACCCAGTCCTCAGGACGTTTCTTCAAAATCAGGTCCCAGGGTGGTTGGATCAAGTATATTCAGCCGCAATGTAAACAAAGCGCTTGACCTGCTGCAGAGAAAGGCGCCGAAATCCTGGGGGATAGTGACGGCAAACCTCGCCACAATAAGTGAGGTATCCAGCGGCTCAGGGGCCGTGGTAAGGTTCCGCACCTTTTTACTTTCGTCAACCTCAGCATCCGGTGATTCAAACTGGGTGGCGTCGATAATCGTCCACGATGCCTTTCATGTGCAACAGTACCGGGAGGGGCGGGCTTACACAGGGGCACAGGCAGAAGCAGAGGCGTTGGCGGTTCAGCGCGAAGCGCTTATTGCCCTGAGGGCAACCCAATGGTTAAGCGTCCTTGACCAGGCATATCGGTCCCGTTATTGGGAGGTACCCTACAGCAGCAGGGGATGGTAGGCGTAAATTAGATAGGGCGTAAACAGTAAAGCCCCTTTATGGGGCCTTACTGTGACAGAAAGGGGCGTTGATGTTCAAATACAGCTTTCGTTGGGTCTTATGATTTTTTGGGTATAGCCCCGACTAGTCTTTTTAATGTTTTACGTTATGGTTTTTGACCTAAGTTAGCCATTACTTCACCGAACAATTGAATCGATTATTATCCAAGCAAGCGACTTCTTTTCAATAAGCCATAGGGAAAGGAGAAGTCATGTTCGGGATCGGAGAGGGTCCTCATAACCGGGAAAGGCAGCGTGAAAAGGCACGGAATGAGCACCGTTCCTTCGAGGGAGGTTGCAGCCGGTGTCGTGGGAAAATCGTTATAAGCAAAGAGGTTGCTATAGAGATAGCCAAGAGGCTTGACAGCATGAGTCGAGGGTGTGAGGCCACAGCACGGTTATATTCCGAAATGGATTTTCAGGGAAATATGGGCCAGAAACTGGTTGAATATGAAAAGAAAGAAGCGGAAAAGTGCCGCGCCCTGATTAAGAACCTAACTGAATGACCCCAATGCCGATTCTCAGCCAACCCCTATCTGAATAGGTTGTCACTGCCCGTCATTTCCCCGATGATTGAGACCGGGCGTAATTTTTGTGCCTATCAGAAGAGAGGGGTGTGGGAATGTCACCGGGACCTGACTTCAGGTACCGCTCCCCGCGTCATCGCGTCATTAAGTTGCTTAACCGGTGGTTTCTGTTAACACTTGGCGCTTTATTCGTTGGGGTTGGTCTCGAGATATTCCTGGTGCCCAACAAGATCATTGACGGTGGAATAGTGGGGATTGCCATAATGGCGTCGCATCTCACCGGTCTACCGCTGGCTGGTTTGTTGTTTATATTTAACGCGCCTTTCCTATGGGTCGGGTACTTGCAGATAGGCCGCACTTTTGCTGTTTCCACACTGTATGCCGTGGGGGCATTGTCTGTCTTTGTGAGTTTCCTTGAAACCACGCCCGCTATAACGGATGACCTGCTGTTGGCTGCTGTATTTGGTGGTGTGATCCTGGGGTTAGGGGTAGGGACGATCATTAGGACGGGGGGTAGCCTGGATGGGAGTGAAATAGTGGCCATAGTGCTTTCCAGGCGCCTCCCATTTTCCGTTGGGGAAATCATAATGTTTTTTAATCTTTTCATACTGGGGAGTGCAGGTTTGGTATTTGGTTGGGACCGTGCCATGTATTCCTTGTTGGCTTATTTCATTGCTTTTAAGGCCATAGACGTTGCTGTTGAAGGACTTGAGGAATCCAAGTCCGCAATCATCATCACGGACAACCCTGAACCCATGAAGGATGCCATCATCCATCGTTTGGGACGAGGTGTTACTGAATTGGTTGGTAAGGGCGGTTTCTCAGGGGCTGAAAAAACCGTGCTTTACTGCGTTGTAACACGGCTCGAAATCGCCAAACTAAAAGGGATCGTTATGGACCATGACCCCTCTGCCTTTGTTGCCATAGAAAACGTGCATGAGGTTTTAGGAGGGAGATTGAAAAAGAGACCAATTCACTAGAGGGCCGGGTAATAATAACTTCCTGCGGAACCATGGACCATATTACTAGGCTAGAGAACTCCCGTGCGGGCAAAATACCGTAAAAAGCGGGAGGTGATAGAAAATGGCTCAAGGACAGCAAACCAATCGTGCCCTGGTTCGTGGCGCGGAGCGAGCCCTTGATCAGTTCAAGTACCAGGTTGCTCAGCAGATCGGCATTCAGGTTCCGCAGGACAACTACTGGGGAGATATGCCGTCTCGTCTTACTGGTGCAGTTGGAGGCCAGATGGTGCGGCAGATGATCCAGCTTGCCGAACAGCAGCTTGCCCAGGGGGCACCCCCTCCACGGGCTACTCCTCCGCAGCAGCCTGCCCGGTAAGCATATCAGTTGCGCTTAAGGGAAAGGAATTTCAGGCCTCAGGATTACCTGGGGCTTTTTTATTACCCGCTATTACATCCCAAAAAGGCTTTAGGGTTCCCGCAGAGACCTGGTGTACGAGCAACCTTGCAGATGAGCTCTTCCCCCCTGCGGTTGCATCGACCGCCGGGTGATCAATTGTATTAAAGAATTGGAAGGTTATAATTATTATGATTCGACATATGACGGTGATCAGACTTGTCATTAATCCACAGCATGCCGCCAATACCCAAAATACCGCGTCATGTCGTGTACCCTGCTATAGTTGTAGCGTCTTTCATAATTGCATCCATCACCTTTGCGATAGGAGGGAAGTCAGCCGCCACGCTCTACGCCCCCGGTGTTTTACATGCTGAACACCAGGATGCCAATTGTTACTCCTGCCACTCCGCTTTCAGGGGGATACGCTCAACCGGGTGTCTCTCCGCAGGTTGCCATTCAAGGCAAGAGATCAAGACCTCTGCGAGTGAACCGGTCCTGGTGTCTGCGCATTCAGAAACCATCGGGGTTCCCTGTGATTCATGCCATGTCGAACACCTGGGGCGGAAGGGTGATCTCACCATAACCCTGCATTCCTCAAGGCCGCCTTCCTCATGGGGTGAGTGTGGCGGTTGTCACCAGGAGGACAGCCTCAAAGCCCATGAAAATATCGAGGAAGGACGGTGTGACGTCTGCCATGATTCGGTTCGGGCTTGGGAAGACGTCACTATGCAGCACGATTTGGTTGCGGGGCAGGAGTGCCAGGACTGTCATGAGTTGCGCAGGGACAAGCTTCATAGGGCAGTTGGTACGGGGTGCAACACTTGTCACGATACCCGGGACTGGAAATCCGTAAGGATGAAGCATGACCAGGTTGAGGCGAAACTCCGGCGTCAATGTGAGAAGTGTCACTTCAACCCGGACCGGCCGGATGAATTCTTCCATCGCGGGCTCAAACCACAGGCTTGTATTAACTGCCATAAGAGCACAAACACCTGGGAAACCGGTTTCAGGCACGGTGATGTGGTTGGTGACCCTTGTACAAAGTGTCACCTGGTGCCCGGGGACCGGCTGCATTATATCTCGGATCCGATCATGTGTATCGACTGTCACTCTGATACCGAATGGATACGTTCGACGATAAGGCACCCAAAGATGGAGGCTTTGGAGGAACACCTGGAGGAGGTTCCCTGTGTTGATTGTCATCCGGCTTCCCTCTACCAAAGCGTACCCTGTGAGGACTGTCACTAATAGGCTATTGGATCACCGGCTACTATAGAATATATTTATAGTCAAAAGTTGCATTTTAACGATGACTCTGCCAACGGTGATTCTCGATGAATACGAAGATACTGAAATGGGTGGCCATCCTTTCACCGGCGGCCCTTGTGGCGCTCATTGAATATGTCAGGCATATACCACAGGTTCTGAAGGTATTTCCCATGTCAACCACGAATTGGGTGGCGCCTGGAGCCGCCCTCGCTGTGAGTTATGTTTA
>DYIG01000043.1:8153-9903 GCA_020723725.1 Thermaerobacter marianensis
CCTTTTGGAACGGGCACAGGGTATGGTTCAACGCAAGCAACAGGAATTGGCCATTCTGACGGAGCGCGAACGGATAGGGCGTAACCTTCACGACGGGATATGTCAGACCCTTTTCTTTGCCAACGTCAAGCTGATGGAGGCCGAAAAAGCGCTCAGCGAGGGACAGCTCAAGACCTGTGAAACCGCTCTTTCCGAAGGCAGGGCGGCGCTCCGGTCGATACACGAAGACGTCAGGCGCATTATCTTCGATGTCCGTGCACTGAAGGGATGCACCGGTGACTTTGCCACCATGCTCAAACAGTACCTGGTCGAGTTCCATAAGCAGACGGGTTTGGAGGTTCGCTTGGACGATGGTGCGCTGAGGGAATTCAGGCTTGACCCTGAGGGGGAAGCCAGTCTGTTGAGCATAATTCAAGAGGCCCTTTGGAACGTAAGGAAACACTCCGGCGCCTCTGTGGCGGAACTATCATTTTTAGCCCAGGGTGGCTCCGTGGAGGTCCGGATCCGAGACAATGGGTGTGGTTTCACTGTTCCAGGTCAAGGTGAGATGGTCGGCCAAGCTGTCGTGACCGGTCCAAATAGGGAACCGAGGTTCGGCCTTGGCCTTATGAAAGAACGCGCGGCGCTCCTGGGAGCGAATTTAAGCATTAAAGCGGCAGAGGGGCAGGGCACCGAGGTAGTGGTGTCCCTTCCGGGCGCTTGAAGGGGGATTACTGGGCGTGAAGACCAGGTTATTGGTAGCGGATGATCACCTGCTCTCCCGCAAAGGGATTATTTCCTTAGTTTCAGGGGCCGATGACATGGAGGTGATCGGTGAGGCCTCAGACGGGCTGGAAGCGGTTGAGAAAACCCGTGAGCTCCGGCCGGATCTGGTTCTGATGGATATCAAGATGCCCCAATGCGATGGGCTTACGGCCACCCGCAAGATCAAGGCTGAGTTCCCACAGATAAGGGTGGTGATACTCAGCGTTTCTGATGATATCCAGGATTTCTTTGAGGCCATCAAGGCGGGAGCCCAGGGCTACCTCCCAAAGAACATGGAGCCGGATTCGTGGATTGAGTTTTTGCGCAATGTGATTAAAGGGGAAGACCCCATCTCGCGATCCCTCGCGGCCCGTATACTCAGGGAGTTCAGCGTGGCAAATCAGGCCAATACCAGCGATCACGCCGGGGTTACACCCAGGGAGAAGGAGATACTGGAGCTGGTGGCTCTGGGCCTCAGTAATCGTGAGATTGCCGAACGCCTGGTGATAGCCGAGACGACCGTGAAAAATCACCTCAGGAACATCCTGGAGAAACTCCGTTTGCGCAACAGGGTCGAGGCTGCGGCCTATGCCCTGCAACGCGGTTGGGTGAGACCCCAGCCAAAGTTATAGATCACCCCCCAAACGGTACTTTAGTACTACTGGTCCGTTAAAGATGAATCTTATGGCTAATTCCTTCCTTCTCAGAGGCGGTATTACCATCACTATTGAGAGGGAAGGGGGTCTTGGCTTGAGTCAGTCCGGTGTAAGGGTAAGGGTTGTTGTATATGCGCTGTTGTTTGTGTTTGGCATGAGCCTCCCGGTCGCTGCAGGGCTCTATTCCAAGGGCGTTTCCAAGAATGAGGCTGCCAAGGCTTCCCTGGATATCCCCCAGGGGGAAGATAAGGTAAAGCCGGTAAAAGTAGATCTGGCCAAATTTGGATTCCTTAAACGGTCAATTCAACCCGATAAGATCCGGGTTTATGTTGCCATAAATAACGCCTCGG
>DYIG01000043.1:9913-10253 GCA_020723725.1 Thermaerobacter marianensis
ATGAATCCAGGCGTATAGGAGTAGACCTGGAGGGCTGTAACCTGCCAGTCGCCTGGCATGTAACCGACACCTCTTGGGATGAGAGGGACCGTGCGGTCCGTCAACCACTCCCACCCGGGAAAAAATTCGGTATCTACTTCTTTCTTGATATCCCGGAAGAGGCCCGTAATCAGGCGGTTTTGTGCAACGGCCAAGTAAAGGCCTTTGACCCTGAAACGGGTTCTGTGCTCGCAGCCCTGCCGATTAAGGTTGTCAACTCCGGGGCAGGGGGACCGGGAGAAGTGAAGTCCGGGGCAGGGGAAGGGGAGAAACCACATGCAGGCCAGCATTAAAAGACAAG
>DYIG01000044.1 GCA_020723725.1 Thermaerobacter marianensis
TGGGCAGCGGCTTCGAAGTCGTATGAGACCTCGATGATCTGTGCAGTAACCCCTTGAGATATCAATTCCAGTAGGGCATAAGTAGCATTAGGGTTACCATGCTTTGGCTTGCCGCAACTTCCCGGGTTGACCAGGTGTTTACCGTTCAGCGTCTTTATAAACGGCTTATGTGTATGACCAAAGATCAGCACATCCGCCTGGGTCTGTGCGAGATAATTCTGAAAAAGCTCGTCCGGGGTGTTTTCGAAGAGATATTCGTTGAGGTGTGCAGGGCTGCCATGTACCAGGACGACCTGATGACCCTCGAAATCCCGGTGCAACCGATGCGGGAGCTGGCGGAGGTAGGCCCGCTGCAGCTCCGTGGTATGTTCTTTTGTCCAGGCCAGTGAGCGCTGTCCCCTTTCCATGGCCCCCTGGTCAGGGTAATGGCAGCCGCAAGCAATAAGGAGATAACCGGCCCCTTCATCATAGTTGCCCATAACGCACGGTATCCCTCGGCTGAGAATCTCCTCTATTACGTTGCCCGGATCAGCACCATACCCAACGAGGTCGCCGCCACACCAGATAACATCAGCCCCACGTGCTTCAATATCCTTCAATACCGCCTGGAGCCCTTGAATATTGCCATGGATGTCGGAAAATACGGCCAGTTTCACTCATTTACTCCTTCCTCATTATGGCATATTTTTATGCGGTCAAAGGCCCTTTTGCGCGTTAACTCCTCCGACAACACAGGACTGGTACCAGGGTCAGCTTCGAGAAACTCCTTTAGGGCTAACAATGAGGAACCAACGCGTTGGAGATCACCCCGATAATACGTCCACATACCTGCCCGCCTTTCCTGAACAAGCCCGGCGGATTTGAGTTTGGCAATGTGTTGGGAAACCGCTGGTTGGCTCACTTTAAGGATTTCCTGAAGCTCACAGACGCATAACTCGTCATGGAGTATCAATTTAAGGAGTTTAAGCCGTGTAGAATCTGCCAAAGACTTCAGTAGTACAAGATGATCGTCCAAGGATTTCACCCTTTATAAGTATATGATTATTTACTTTTGAGATCAAGTATAGACAAAAACCTTCTTTTTTCTTAGTTTTTCGACATTGCTTTCAGGTATTTCTCCGATTTATTTATTTTACTTATCTCAACTTAAAACTTTCCAGAATAGTGGAAGGCCTTTTTATTAAAATTTGTTCTCGAAGAAGAGTCTATCTCAGGGGTACCAAAAGGGGTGCCAATATGAAAATTGTCATCCATATACGGCGGTACCGAGAACTCCGCGGGATGACCTTACAGGAATTGGCCAGAAAGACAGGCATATCTAAATCGGCAATAGCAGCAATAGAAACGGGTGTCCACTCCCCTTCAATATTAACGCTATGTAAGCTTGCTCGTGGTCTTGGTGTTAGTCCGAAGGAACTATTCAGCTATGAAGATAAAGTTACGAGGGAATCGATGGAGGACACCCTGTGACCGAAAAAGCACCATCTGCCGCGTTACCATCGTCCCTCTTCCCTGCAGCGTACTCAAAAGTACGCCTCACTCAACCGGATCTCGGGAGGGAATACCTATAAGATAACCCTGCCCATAACTAATCCCCATTCCCTCTAACACCTCGACTTTTTTCCAATCATCCACCCCTTCAGCAATTGTCTTTATACCAACTTCACTGAAGTGTTTGACCCAATTGGAAACCTTCTCCCTAAACTCCCTATTGGACATGATCCTATTGACACAAAACATATCCAACTTCACGTAATCGGGACGGTTTGTTAGGGCGATGGCCATATCCATAGCAGTTGCAAGGTCATCCATTGCCACTCTGTACCCATAACGCTGCAAAGACCTTACTATTTTTGGTATTAACATTGTCAACCCCGACGTATTCCCCCATAACCTTTCAGTTATCTCAAAGACCACCTCAGACCTGTCGATGCCATACTCCTCAACATGTCTGTGCAGCACTGCATCCATATCATCCAAAGGCACATGATCAAGGTTAATAAAGACCTTGATCCCCCGTGGTAATTTTGCTGCCTTTGTCTTCATGGAAAGACGAACAACCTCCTCACAAAACTCTTTTTCACACCCTGCTCGTTCAACTGCCCAAGTCAGGACGGATGCTTCGTACACTGAGCCATCCTTTGGCCCTCTGGCCAAGGCTTCATAACCCAAAACCTCACCATTTTGCAAATTTACGATCGGCTGCAGTAAAAGAGTAAGAACCCCTCCTCTAATAGCCTCTCTGGCCTGCTCCATAATTTCATTTATCCGTTCCGTTATTATATATCCGCCCATCTAGTACACCTTCTCCAAGATTTTTGGGAGCCAATACTACAACCTAACTCAGTAAGAACAAAGCTCGTTAGCTTAGCCAAGATTGTCCAGTATACTGGAAACCTATTTTTTCTATCGCCTCATAGTCTGGGAATATTTAGAGAGAGAGGACAATGATTTTTCGACAAATTCCGACATTGCAGCCCATAAAAGGTTTAAGGAATTTCTTAATAAGCTTTCAGAATCATTTAAGTTTCGACTTGTATATTTGCTTTGGGCACCTCCTCTGGTTCATAGCAGGAAACCAGGGGAGTTTTATTTATTAGTGGCAACCGAAATATTGAAGCGTTAAGACATCCGGGACCCGCTCCACGGGCGACCCCAGACGTGCGCCGACACAAGCGCGCACATCGGGGTCATGACGAAGTCCCTCTATAAGTTCAATATCCGCGGGAACCCATTCATTAGGATCAAAAGACTCCATATAAAACCGGGGTTCATAAGTATGCGACCCTGCCACCGATGTGTCAAGGAAGACGGAGTTTGCGGATAGACAATCGACCGGGTCGGGCTCCTCATCGTGCTGCCAGTCCCAATGTCGCCCGCATAACAGGGATGACGTAAGTCTATCCACCAAGAGGGATGACTCCATCCCCGCCTCGACATCCAGGCGCAGCTTGAGGGTGCCCTCTCTGAAGGGGTCGATAATTGGGCCATCATAATCAGGCAGGGATCTAATACCGTCCACCACCCAACGTTCACCTGTCCTGACCAGATGGACCTTCCATTTTGGTTTTCCTTCATAGGAATTCCCAAAGACCAGGAAGCTGTCCCAGGAGAGTTGGCGGGCTGCAAATCCGTCCCTGGGTGGTGGCACTAACCCTACCATCTGGGCCTGGTTAATTACGGCAGGCGATATCGCCCACTGCCGTGCATCACCTTGCGTTGCCAAGGCGTACACGAAATGTACGAGTGTGCTGTAAGCGTCATACACCTCCGTTTCAGAAACTACCCAGTACCGGCTACCCGACAATACCCACTCCTGGGTGAAATAACGATGCAGCCCAGCGTTGCTCTCGGCGAACAGGGAATTTATCCCGTCCTCGCGCCACCAGGACGAGGAGAAAACCTGCAATCGGCTAATTCCATCCCCCGGCCAGCCGACCTCTGTATGGCTGTAGGGCCAGGTTCCAGGGTAGGGGACCCAGACAACGACCCACTTTCCCCCTGTACGACGCAGGAGATGCACCTCCTCGGTGCGAGCGGTTCCAGTCTGCGTCAGGTTTACCACCACGGCGAGTAACGGCCCTCCCTGGCGGAGGGACGAAAAACCGCTGCCACAGCCCCCTCCACATGGCTGGCCCGGGCGGGGATAAACTTGGCCGCCGATCTTCAAAACCCCCCCGGGATCAGGGTAAGGTTGGGCATGCCACTCCTCATCTTCATACCAAAACAGCCCGTGCCCTGTAATCACATTGAAGCCGGGGCCCCATTGGCAGGCCAGAACAGGCACCTCACCTTCCCCAGTCGGACCGGCACTCAGACAGGTAAAGGCCAAGTTAGAGTGGCGCCCCCACAGGTCATCGGAAAACCTCTGGAGGCCCTGTTCAGTGACGACTTCCTCCGGGGAATGACGCTGTAGTAACGAGAGAACGAACGAATAAGGCCACGTGTCGTGTACTTCGGCAGAACGGGGCTTAACTGCAGTCTTTGTTTGTTTTTCTACCGGTCCCCCATTAGTCTGGCCTTTAGAGTCCCTTTTTGCCATGCAGCCCGAAATAGTCATCATAATTAATAGCAATGCCACTACAAAAACCCTTGCCGTAGACAACTTATCCCCATCCCCTGATAAAACCTATAACGCAACCCAAATGATTACAAGGGTAGACGGACTAATTACATGCAGTCTGACGATAGGAAAATCCAGGTTGTTATATAGGGGCTTTCTTCAGCAGAGCGAGGGTTCTACATTATAGACTGTGCGATGACAAACCCTCACACCCTTAGTACCCGGCGCATATAATTCACTGTTGTTCCTTACCCAAAGAGCTTTGGGAAAGGGGTGAAATCATGGATGAGTTTAGTATCAACCAGGCTCTGCCGCCCCCTCCGTCCTGCCCCAACGGTTTTATCCACGTAGTGCAGCCGGGTGAGACCCTGTTCTCCATCGCCCAGCGGTTCGGGGCGTCGTTGAACGCGGTCATAGCGGCTAACCCGCAACTCACCAACCCAAACGCTATCTTCCCGGGCCAGCAGATCTGCGTGCCTACGGCGCCGGTTCCTCCGCCTCCACCACCTCCGGCATGCCCTGGGTTCTTCCATGTCGTCCAAAGCGGAGAAACCTTGTTCGGCATCGCCCAGCGGTTCGGCACCACGGTTAACGCCATTCTGGCCGTAAACCCGTCAATCACCAACCCGAACCTGATCTTCCCGGGTCAACGGATCTGTATTCCAACGGGGCCGGTTCCACCACCTCCACCACCATCTCCAGCGTGCCCTGGCTTCTTCCATGTCGTCCAGGGCGGTGAAACCCTGTTCGGCATCGCTCAGCGGTTCGGGACCACGGTCAACGCTATTCTAGCCGTTAACCCGTCGATCACCAACCCCAACCTCATCTTCCCGGGTCAACGGATCTGCATCCCGTAAACCGCTCCAGCAACGGCTTCATAGGTGGGGTTGCCCGGCAGCGAACCGTAATTCAGAAGGTTCGCTGCCCTTATTCTATTGGTATAATATAGCAAGGAATACGAAGGGAAGCGAAGCCGCCATGGTGGACAAAAATTCAGAGGATCACGCCAACACAATAAAGGCATTGCCGAAACGAATGACCTACGAGGAGTTTATGAGCCTCCCCGAGGATAACCGGCGGTGCGAACTGCTCTCTGGTTGGGTTGTAAGGGAACCTTCCCCGGGCCAACTCCACCAAGCGGTGGTGGTGAATCTGTGCTGGCTTTTCAGGGATCACACCCGACGCACGGGCAAGGGCCAGGTATATACGGGTCCTTTTGATACGGTCCTTTCCGCGAAAGACGTGGTTCAACCGGATTTAATCTATATAACTGCCAACCGCACCGATATCATTACATCCAAAAACGTCGAAGGGGCGCCGGACCTTGCCATTGAGGTAATTTCACCGTATTCTGCGCGCAAGGATCGTATACTTCGCCTTAACCTATATGCCAGGGCCGGTATTCGTGAGTACTGGCTCGTTAACCCTCAGGAGAAAACCGTTGAAGTCTTCACCCTCTCAGGAAACGGGTATGAAAAATTGGGCTGCTTCACACCCGGCACACCAATCAGATCCCGTATTCTGCCGGACTTTTCACCTGATGCAACAGACGTCTTCCGGGTTTGACTTTTCATCCCGCAACCCCGCAAACCTTGGATGGGATGTCTCGGAACTTAAGGGAAGAAGCAATCGATGCCGAGACGGGGAACTTGATCACCACTGTAGTGCCTTCCCCCTCTACCGAATCCACTATCAATTCCCCGCCATGGTGCTTCATTATCTGGTAAGAGACAGCCAGGCCAAGCCCCGTGCCTTGAGCCTTTGTGGTAAAAAACGGTTCAAAAACCCGGTCCAAGACATCAGCCGACATACCGTGGCCCTGGTCACGGAAACAAATAAGTACGGAGCTATCTTCAGGGTTGTGCTTGGCGGTTATATAAAGGTTACCCCTGCCATCCATTGCTTCACAGGCATTTATCAGTATGTTTAAAAATACCTGCTTGATCTGGGAGAGATCCATTTTAACCGGAGGCAAACCCGGGTCCAGATCCATGACAAAATTGACCCCGCTGAACTCTAAACGCTTGTCTATCAGTGACATGGATTCATGCAACAGGGCGCCTATATCCCCTGGAACAAGGGCCAGTTTCTTTGGTTTAAGCAGGAGCATGCGCTCTACAATCCCGTTAATGCGGTCTACCTCGTTGACGACCGCGTCGGCGTAATCCCGATCATCCGGGTGGTGAATGGCTAAAGCCTGCACGAAATAACGCACAGCGGCCAGCGGGTTGCGGATCTCATGGGCGGCCGCCGCTGCTAGCTGTCCGAGGAAACGCAGCTTGTCTTCTTTTTTTACCCTGTCTTGCAACGCTTTGAGTTTAAGCAGGGAACGGACCCTTACCAGGAGTTCCACCTTATTGACCGGTCGGCTTAGAAAATCGTCCGCGCCCGCTTCCAGGCCTTTTATCCTATCCTTGGGGTCGGTCAGGGCCGTGATCATTACTATGGGGATGCTGCTGGTCTCTACGCTGGCCTTTAGAAGTCGACAGACTTCAAATCCGTCCATCTGAGGGAGCATGATATCTAACAGAATGAGGTCCGGGGATTCCTGCCTTACCATCTCAAGTGCATTAATGCCTGTCCTGGCAGTTACAACCCTGCAATTTAGCGGGAAGAGCATTGCCTCAAGTAATTTAAGGTTCCTTTCCTCGTCATCCACAATGAGAACCGTCTGATACGCAGGGTTATAGTCTAAACCACAGACCTCCAAACCCGCTCCCCCTGTTTCCCAGACATGACCTTTTGCCGAATCCCCAGTCATATCCTTGATCCCCTTCCCGAGATTGCCATGGAATTTCTTACCCAATTATCGATAATGGGCCTCGGTTTGTTAAGGGGCAGCTAAAGGCCCGGTGAAGACCGGGCCTTGTAAAATGCTATTACAGACTGTATTACTTCATAAAACTGGCTACAATACGGGGGAGATCTCTGGTGTTAATGGGCTTCGTCAGGTACCCGTCCAACCCGGCTTGCATTGCCCTTTCCCGGTCTTGCTCCATGGCAAAGGCCGATATGGCAACAACCGGGGTGCAGCACGACTCACCTTCTTTTATCATCATGGTAGCCGTTAGCCCGTCCACTTCAGGCAACTGTATGAGAACCAGGTCCGGTTTCTCGCTTCTGACCAGTTCAACTGCTTCAAGACCATGGGTCGCCTCAAGAACCCTGTAACCATAAGCCTCCAATACATCCTTAACAAGTTTGAGGGAATCCTTGTTGTCATCCACAACCAGAACAGTCTTCTCGAACATCGGTTCACCCTCGCTTAAGGACGTTACTGACCTCGGACAGGAAGCCCTCACGGTCAAAACCGCACTTGCGGGCAAGGTGTTCCACACGTCCATTTATCCTGTTGATGTCCTCCGTGGTCAGATCCTTGGCTGTGACAACTATTATGGGGATGCTGCTGGTGGAAGGGTTGGCCTTCAGCCTGTCTATGACCTCAAACCCATCGACCTCGGGCATCATCAGGTCCAGGAGTATAAGGTCCGGCTTCATCTCTTCCGCTACCCTTATCCCTTCTTCTCCCCCATAAGCGGGCAAGACCTCAAAACCCATGGGCTCAAGGGTCGAGGAAATGATCTCTACGGCGTTATGGTCGTCGTCTATAGAGAGGATCCTTACCGTGCGCTGGCGGACCTTGGTAGTGAAACTGAGGGATTGCAACCGGCCGACAAGGGCTTTGCGGTCTATCGGTTTGACAAGGTAGTCGGCAACCCCCAGGGCGTACCCGCGGCTGGGGGTATCCACTATGGAAACCACCAGTACAGGTATGTCACGGGTCTCGGGATTCTCCTTCAACTGTGCAAGGACTGACCATCCATCTATGTCGGGGAGGATGATATCAAGGGTGATAGCTGACGGTTTAACCTCTTGCGCCATGCGCAATCCATCCTGGCCTGTCCTGGCAACCTCAACCCTGTAGCCGGCGCCCATGAGATAGAGCCCGAGCAGTTCGGCTGCCTGCGGCTCGTCCTCAATGATTAGTATGGTGGAGGTCGACTGCAAATCACGGACATCAGCCGACTCCAAGGTGGCAGCGGCCTCTTGCTTTAAATAGACCCCTGGGAGTTGGCCCGCAGGCACCGAACGACTTAAAGGGTCTCCGTGGTGGGTTGGCAAAACAAAAGTAAAGACGCTCCCCTTTCCAGGTTCGCTCTTAACCCGGATATGACCTCCGTGCATCTCTACGAAACGACGGGTCAGGGCCAGGCCCAGCCCGGCACCTTCAAATTTCCGCGCATAGGTCCCATCAACCTGTCTGAACTCCTCAAAGATCCGATCGATTTCCTCGGGGGGAATACCAATGCCTGTATCGGCCACTGAAACCTCAACCAACCCTCCGTCAACGGTTCCTTTTTCGGCGCCGAGCCCAACCTCCGGCCGTGGCAATACCCTTGCCGAGACACTGATTAGGCCGCCTTCTGGAGTGAATTTCACCGCGTTGGAGAGGAGATTGAACATTATCTGTTTGACCTTCCGTTCATCGGCGACGATAAAACCCACTTCGTTATCCAGTTCCAGGGTGACATCAACACCCTTTTTCCTTGCCATGTCCCTGATGACACTGAGGCTGTGCTGCAGCACATCTGGGAGTGATATCTCAGACAAAGCCAATTCCATCCTGCCGGCCTCTATCTTGGAGAGGTCCAAGATATCATTGATCAGGGACAGGAGGTGATTGCCGCTTTCAAGAATGCTATTTACATATTCATCCTGCTTCTCGTTCAAGGCGCCAAAGACCTTATCCGCCAGGACTTCTGAGAAACCTATAATGGCGTTGAGCGGTGTCCTCAGTTCATGGGACATATTAGCCAGAAACTGAGACTTGAGCCGACTGGCATTCTCCAGTTCCCGGTTCTTGTCCTCCAATTCGGAACTCTTCTCCGCAAGGTTACGAGCCAGTTGTTTTATGGAACGGTATTGGTCAATGTTATTCAGGGCAATGCCCAGCTGCAAGGCTACGTTATTTGCCAGTTCCAATACATCGCCTGTGAAGCCGCCTGCGGAAGCGAGGACCATAACTCCAAGGATCCTCCCCTGAAAGCTGATGGGTATAGCAGCCACTTCCTTAGGCCTAACCATTCCAATCCCGGTGCTGAGGACATAGGGCGTGTCTTGCGGTAAATCCCGGACGACAACAGGCTTTTTCCCGGTAACAGCCTGCCCTACCAAACCCTCACCAGGCTTGTACCTGGGTAGCGCATCCTTATCGAGGGCATAGGCTGCGGCCGGCTGCAACCCCCCTGACCAATCGTCCTGGACATATATGGCGCCCACACAGACCCCAACCGCTGAGAAATGAGGAAGAAGGTCGTTCAACAAACGATCCCTGTCAAGGGTTGAATTCAAAAACGCCACCGTTGAGGAATAGAGCCGTTGAAGAGACTCTTTTCGTTCCAGACTCTGCCGTTCTGACTGCAGGTTGGCCAGGGCGCTTTCCAAATCAATCGTCCGCAGGGCAACTTTACGTTCAAGCTCTGAATATAGATCCTTTAGACGGCTAGCCATCTCGTTGAGGCTGGCGGCAAGGTTGGTAACCTCCACCGGCCCCTCGATATCGATCCGGCGGTCAAATTCCCCACCAGCCATAAGTTGTGCTGTTCCCTGTATGGCTTCAATGGGCCTGGAGAGGCGGCGGGCAAGCCAGTTAGCAGCGATAAGGATAAGCGCTGAGGCAAGTAAGATCATGAGAATGGTGGAATAGAAAAGTCTGGTTATGGGATCAATAACGTCCGTAGCCTTAAACTCTGACACAAAAACCCATCCGGTATCGGGAATGAGTATGGAGGAGCCCATAACCTCTATTCCTTCGTAATTGCTATAGAAACCACTATGCTTCCCGTTCCGGATTGCCAATTGAATTGCCTCGGTACTGATTCCCTTAATACCTTCAAAACCGTCCCTTGAACTGGTAACCTTATGGCCTTTAGAGTTGACAATATAAGTTTCCCCTACCTCATGCAGACCCTCAGGCCTCAGGATCAATTCATCATGAAGGTTGAAACGGAAGGTCATACTCACAAAACCGATTAGACCCTGATCGGATCCTACAATAGGCGCAATCACGTTGTAATTGGAGGAGTTAGATTCCTCCCCATTTGAGTCGATGACAATTGAACCTTTCCTGGCTGCAACCAGGGACTGAACATATGA
>DYIG01000045.1 GCA_020723725.1 Thermaerobacter marianensis
TAAGGGATAAGGGTATAAAGTATTTCGCGCACTTCTTTCAGCCATTCCCAATAATGCTACCCCTGAACATACTTGAAGAATTCATCAGGCCTCTTTCTCTGGCACTCCGTTTATTCGGGAACATTTTCGGTGAGGAGACCATTCTTGCTGTGCTATTGGGACTGGCGCCGTGGTTTATACCCATCCCCATCATGGGTTTGGATGTCTTGTTCGGGTTTTTGCAGGCGTTTATCTTTACAACTCTAACGGCTGCTTATATAGGAGGAGCGATTGCCGAGCACCACTAGCAGTCACTCGCCTATTGCTGCATAGCCCCACAGCTTTGAAGTAGGAAATGGGAAAGGAGGGAAATCGATGGAATTCTTTGGGATTGCGTTGGCTATCGGTTTACCGGCTTTGGGTGTAGGTATCGGGCAGGGTATGGCCGTATCAGCCGCCCTCGATGGTATCTGGCGTCAGCCAGAAGCGTTGGGCAACCTGCGTAGCGTTATGTTTATTGGTCTTGCCTTCATGGAGGCCCTTGCGATTTACGGACTGCTTATTGCCTTTATGTTGCTCGGTAAAATGTAAGACTTGCACATATGCAGGGGGGCTGGCGGTTGGCCGAGCCCCCCGGGATGCTTAACAAAAGTAATAAGATGTTTAACAAAAGTTAAACTGAAGTCATTATCTAGGGGGGACCCCCTTGGAAATTAAGGTCGATCAACTTATTTGGTCTCTAATCAACTTCATTGTCCTGTTCCTGCTGCTGCGGAAGTTCTTCTGGAAGCAGATAATCGGCATTATGGAGAGCCGTGAAAAGGAAATAGCTAACAACCTCGAACACGCGGAAAACGCCCGTGAAGAGGCTGTTCGGATGAAAGAGGAATATGAGCGGACGCTGGCTGAAGCCCAGAGCCGGGCCAATGAGATCATGGCCAAGGCCACCCGTAAGGCTGAGGAAATCGCCAACGAGGTTAGAGAAAAGGCTCAGGCTGAGGCTGCGTCGATACTGCAAAGGGCGCAGGAAACCATTCAGAGGGAGAAGGAACAGGCCCTGGCTGAATTGCGTGATGAAGTGGCCGACATGGCCTTGCAGGTGGCGGGGAAGGTTCTGGAGCGCTCGGTGAGTGATGATGATAACGAGCGTCTGGCGCGTAAATTCCTCGCAGAGGTGGGCGAACTCCGGTGATTGGTCAGGGGGTCGCTCGCAGATACGCCAAAGCGTTGTTCGAAATTGGCCGGGACAGCCAAATGCTGGACCAGTTGGAAAAGGACCTGGCCCTCGTAAACCAGACGTTCAGCGAACATAAGGAAGCAAGGGATGTATTACTCCATCCGTTAATCCCCGTAGAGGACAAGGCAAAGCTGGTTGAGGGGCTCTTTAAGGACAAGGTGGCGCCGGTGGCCCTGGACTTCGTCAAGATGCTCGTGGAGAAGAAGAGGGAAGGCCACCTCGGTGCAATATTTTCTGAGTTCAGGATCCTGGTGAACAGGGAGAAACGGGTGGTGGAGGTAAAGGTCTCCGTTGCCCGGCAGCCCAGCCAAGCCCTGCTTGATAGCATCAAAGAGGGTCTTACAAGGGTCGCAGGGAGCAAAGTCGATCTGCGTGTCGATGTGGACCCGAAACTCATAGGTGGCATGGTCCTGCGTATGGGTGACCGCCGCATCGATGGCAGTATCCGAAACCGCCTTGAGATGCTTAGAGAGCAGATTCGGGAAGGCAGGATCAGTGAGAAGAGGTGAGTCCTTGTGAGCGTCGGATCGGCGGGCGTTAGGCCCGAAGAGGTAAGTTATATCATCAAGCAGCAGATTGAACGGTTCAAAGGTGAACTGAAGCTCGACGAGGTTGGCAAGGTTATTCAGATTGCCGACGGTGTGGCCCGTGTTTATGGGCTGGAGTCCGTAATGGCCAGCGAATTGGTTCAGTTTGCAAACGGCGTCTATGGAATGGCCTTTAACCTGGAAGCTGATAACGTCGGTGTCATCATCATGGGACCGTTTACCGGAATCAAGGAAGGAGACGAAGTGCGGCGGACTGGCCGTATCATGGAGGTTCCCGTTGGTGAGGAACTGCTCGGCCGGGTGGTCAACCCACTTGGCCAGCCCATAGATGGCAAGGGGCCGATCAATGCCACCAAGTTTAGGCCCATCGAAATGATTGCCCCGGGCGTAATTAAGCGTAAATCGGTTAGCGTGCCGCTGCAGACCGGGATCAAGGCCATCGATTCCATGATCCCGATCGGTCGCGGGCAGCGCGAGCTGATAATCGGCGACAGGCAGACCGGTAAAACGTCCATCGCGGTGGACACCATCATCAACCAGAAGGGGCAGGGCGTCATTTGTGTCTATGTCGCCATCGGTCAGAAGGCTTCCACCGTGGCTGGTATAGTGGATACGCTGGAGAAGGCGGGCGCGATGGAGTACACTATCGTGGTATCGGCCACCGCCAGCCAGCCGGCCCCGCTGCTTTACATCGCTCCCTACTCGGGTTGCGCCATGGGTGAGTACTTCATGTACGACCAGGGCAAAGATGTGCTTTGCATATATGATGACCTGTCCAAACAGGCCTGGGCTTATCGTGAGTTATCACTGCTCCTGAGGAGGCCGCCGGGACGTGAGGCCTACCCGGGTGACGTATTCTACCTGCATTCACGCCTTTTGGAGCGTGCCGCTCGTTTGCATGAAAACTACGGAGGGGGTTCCCTGACGGCGCTTCCCTTCATCGAGACCCAGGCAGGTGACGTCAGCGCCTATATCCCGACGAACGTAATTTCCATCACCGACGGTCAGATCTTCCTTGTGTCGGACCTGTTCTATGCAGGTATCCGCCCAGCCGTTGACGTTGGCATCTCGGTCTCCCGTGTAGGTGGCGCGGCCCAAATCAAGGCGATGAAGCAGGTCGCCGGACGCTTGCGTCTCGACCTGGCGCAGTACCGCGAACTGGAGGCGTTCGCCCAGTTTGGTGGCGACCTGGATAAGGCCACACAGGCCAGGTTGGCCCGAGGCCAGAGAATGGTGGAGTTGCTCAAACAGGGTGAGCGCGATCCTTACCCTGTCGAGGAGCAGGTCGCCATTATTTATACCGGAGTAAACGGGTTCCTGGATGACATTCCCGTGGAAAAGGTGCGGGATTTCGAGGTTGGCTTCCTGTCGTTCCTGAGGGATAACCGACGCGAGGTGCTTGACGGTATTCGCGAGAAGAAGGCTCTGGATGACGGTATCATCAAAGCCTTGAACAGCGCGATTGAGGCGTTCAAACAGGAGTTCACCGGGCGTCATCTCAAGTTTGAGCAGGCGTCTTAGGGGTTGGTGATTTAAATGGCCAGCGCCAGGGATATTAAACGGAGGATTCGCTCCGTACAGAACTCAAAGAAAATAACCAAGGCTATGGAGATGGTGTCCGCGGCGAAACTGCGCAAATCGCAGGAACGGACTGTTGCCGCACGCCCGTATGCCCAGCGTCTGGCGGAAGCCCTGCGTGAAGTGGCTGCTCATCAGGGGGATGACGTAACTCATCCCCTGCTGGCCAAGGCGCGTACAGGCCGGACGGTCTATTGCGTTATTACGGCCGATCGCGGGCTTGCTGGTCCATATAACGGCAACATCATCCGGCTTATGAATGGGATTCTCAGGGAAGCAGATGAACCCATCGGACTGGTCGTTGTGGGGCGCAAAGGCAACGATTTCTTCAAACGCCGTGGGGCGGATATCATCGGGAGCTTTCTCAACCTGGGTGAAGAGGCGCGATTCAGTAATGCTGAGGAGATTGCCGAGGCTTTAATGGGGCTTTTTGTCGAGGGCAAGGCCAAAGAGGTCAAGCTCGTCTACACGGAATTCGTCTCCGCGGTGTCCTTGCGTCCAAAGGTTCTGGATCTGTTGCCGGTTGCGCCCCAGGGCGGCTCCGGTGAGTCGGGCGGTGTAAACCGTTCATATATTCATATTCCTTCTGCCAAAAGGATAATTGAGGAGCTTCTTCCCAAGCTTGTAAAGAATCAAGTCTATCAGGCCCTGCTCGAATCGAAGGCCAGCGAGCATGCAGCGCGTATGACGGCCATGCGTTCGGCTTCAGATAATGCGCAGGGCTTGATTGAGGACCTGACCTTGCAGTACAACCGGGCGCGTCAGGCCGGTATCACAACCGAAATTCTCGAGGTTGTGGGCGGCGCCGCGGCCCTGAATGGTTAAGGGGGATTAATCGTGGCAAATGTAGGGCGAATTACACAGGTAATCGGCCCGGTGGTAGACCTGGAGTTTCCAACGGGCGAGCTTCCGGCCATTTATAACGCCATCCACATCAAGAGGAAGGAACAGGATGGCACCGATGGTGTTCTCACACTGGAGGTTGCACAGCACCTTGGGGATAAGGTGGTACGTTGTGTAGCCATGTCCAGCACCGACGGTTTGCAGAGGGGCATGCCCGGCGAAGACACCGGCAGACCTATTTCAGTGCCGGTTGGCCGCGCCGCCCTGGGCCGCATGTTCAATGTCCTTGGTGAACCAATCGACGAAATGGGGCCGATTGAAACCGAGGAGAGGTGGCCCATTCACAAGGAGGCCCCGGACGTTGCCGATGTCACACCTGCGACGGTTATGCTCGAGACCGGGATCAAGGTTATCGACCTCCTGGAGCCCTACGCCAAGGGTGGTAAGGTAGGCCTGTTCGGCGGCGCCGGTGTAGGCAAGACGGTTGTTATTCTGGAGCTTATTCACAACATCGCCATGAAACACGGTGGTTTCTCCGTATTTGCCGGGGTAGGGGAGCGTACCCGTGAAGGCAACGACCTTTACCACGAGCTCAAGGATTCCGGCGTTCTCGACAAGACGGCGCTGGTGTTCGGCCAGATGAACGAGCCGCCGGGCGCCCGTCTGCGGGTAGCGCTCACCGGTCTGACGGTGGCTGAGTACTTCCGTGAGGTTGAGGGGCAGGACCTCTTGCTTTTTGTGGATAATATCTTCCGCTTCACTCAGGCCGGGTCCGAGGTGTCCGCACTTCTCGGGCGCATGCCTTCTGCGGCAGGTTATCAGCCGACTCTGGCCACCGAGATGGGCAACCTTCAGGAGAGGATCACCACCACGAGAAAGGGTTCCATCACGTCTGTTCAGGCTGTGTACGTGCCTGCTGACGACTACACCGACCCGGCGCCGGTTACCACCTTTGCTCACCTTGATGCCACGACCCGTCTGGAAAGGTCGATCGCGGAAAAGGGTATTTATCCTGCGGTAGACCCGCTGGCATCGACATCCCGTATCCTCGACCCGAGCGTTGTGGGCAAGGAACACTACATGGTGGCGCGCGGTGTGCAGCAAGTGTTGCAGCGGTATAAGGAACTGCAGGACATCATCGCCATCCTCGGCATGGACGAACTCTCTGAGGATGACAAGCTAACCGTGGCACGTGCCCGTAAGATTGAGCGGTTCCTGTCACAGCCGTTCCATGTAGCCGAGGTCTTTACTGGAACCCCGGGGAAGTTTGTTACGGTCAAGGATACCATCCGCGGGTTCAAAGAGATCCTGGAAGGCAAGCACGACGAGCTGCCTGAGGATGCCTTCTACATGGTGGGGACCATTGAAGAGGCAATTGAGAAGGGCCAGAAAATCCTCGCTGCGGCACGCTAAACGTAGCGCGGTCCGTGAGGTGGCGTAATGGGTAAGGAAATTCAATTGGAGGTTGTAACTCCAGAACGCAGTGTGCTAAAGGCTACGGCTGATTACGTCTCGGTTCCGACCGTTGATGGCGATTATGGCATCCTGGGCGACCATGCCCCTATGGTGGGTCTCATGAAGGCCGGTGTGTTGCATTATCGCAGTGGGGGCAAGGTTGAGGTCCTGGCAGTTGCCGGTGGGTTCTTTGAGGTCATGGATAACCGCATGCTCGTGTTGGGCGATGAGGCTGAACTGCCCGGCGAGGTTGATGTGGCGGCAGCCATGGAGGAGCAAAAACGTGCCAGGGAGATTATTGAAGCTGGCGGTGATCAGGAGACCGTTGCCCGGGCAAGGCAGGCACTGGAGAAGGCAATGACACGTTTGAAAATAGCCGGCAAGGCCTGAAACGAATAACGGCGCCCGTACCCTGGAATATTCAAGGTAGGACACTGGGGGCGCCGGTATGGATCGTATCGTAATTCGTGGTGGCAGGCAGTTAAATGGGACTGTGAGGATCGAATCGGCCAAGAATGCCGTCCTTCCCATATTAGCTGCCTGTATTCTTTCAAGGGGAGAATGTCTGCTCCACGGGATTCCCCCCCTGCATGACGTATTCACCATCAGTCAATTGTTAATGCGCCTGGGTGTTGCGGTGAGAACAGAACGCCCGGGCCTTCTTCGCATACATACCCCTGACGTAATTCAAACTGAGGCGCCGTACGACCTTGTCAGGAAAATGCGCGCCTCCGTCCTGGTGATGGGGCCGCTTCTTACGCGTTTTGGCGTCGCCAAAGTGCCGCTCCCCGGAGGGTGTGCCATTGGAAACCGCCCCGTGGACCTTCACCTTAAAGGGTTTCAGTCCCTGGGGGCCGATATTGAGATTAAACATGGCTTTATTCAGGCCAGTGCCGAGAGGCTCTATGGTGCGCGCATATACCTTGATTACCCCAGTCATACCGCAACTGAAAATATCATGATGGCGGCCGTCCTGGCCGAGGGGACAACGTACATTGAAAACGCGGCCGAAGAGCCGGAGATTGTCGATGTAGCCAACTTCCTCAACTCCATGGGGGCTCGGATAACGGGCGCCGGTACGAAGGTTATCCGAATCGAAGGAGTCAGGGAGTTAGGTGGTACGGAGTATGCCTGCATACCAGACCGCATCGAGGCAGGCACCTACCTGGTTGCCGCAGCCATTAGCAGGGGGGACGTTACCCTCACAAATGTCATCACCGAGCATCTTAAGCCCGTCATAGCCAAGCTCCAGGAAGCCGGTGCGGAGTTTGAAGGCAGGAATGGAACCATCCGTGTCATTGCCCGGGAGCGCCTGCGGTCCGTGGATGTCAAGACGCTGCCTTACCCGGGGTTCCCGACGGATATGCAGGCACAGATGATGTCTCTGATGTGTGTAACCGAAGGGATCAGCATCGTAACCGAAACCGTCTTTGAAAACCGGTTTCTGCATGTAGAGGAATTGAAGCGGATGGGCGCCGATATTCGCATTGAGGGGCCGAGCGCTATTGTGCGTGGGGTTGAACGTCTCTATGGCGCCCCTGTGAAGGCAACGGACCTGCGAGCTGGAGCGTCTCTTGTCCTGGCTGGTCTGGTGGCCGAGGGGCAAACTGACATTTTCGGGGTAGGGCATGTCGACCGCGGCTATGTGAACATTGTTGGCAAACTGCAGGCCTTGGGCGCGGATATTTCCCGGGTTAATACATAAAGCCAACCATCATAATTCCTTCATTCCCTCCATAGAAATCCATCAAAAAGGATGGACAACCGATGTCTGGAGGAACAGCTTTTGCGTTTCAAATGGATACTCCTCTCCTTGGTGCTCAGCCTAGTTGTGCTTTTGGGTATTCCCTTGATATTCGTAAACCCGCCTGAAAGACAGCCGACGACAGGGCAGTTGTCAATACCACCACCGGCGCCTTCGCTTTCACCCAAACGAGTATTGCCGCCGGACACAGTTGGTTTAAGGGTTAAGGTGTACGTCAATAAAGAAAAAAGGTTGCTTGAGCTACCCATCGAGGAGTATCTGAAGGGTGTGGTCGCTGCGGAGATGCCAGCCGGCTTCGAATCCGAGGCCCTGAAGGCGCAAGCAGTTGTTGCTCGCACGTATACGATTAAAAAGATGCGGTTGTTTGGAGGACCCGGCTGTTCGGCGCACCCCGAGGCCGATGTTTGCACTGACCCCAAATTAGGCCAAGCCTGGCAGGGGGAAAGGGAATTGAGGAAGCGATGGGGCCTTCTTGGGTATTGGAGGTACTGGAGGAAGGTGTCCCTGGCGGTCAATGCCACCCGTGGTCTGATAGTGGTCTACAATGGTCAGCCGATTGACGCTGTTTACCACGCTGCCTCAGGGGGTAAGACTGAGGATGCGGAATACGCCTGGGGGCGCCCCGTTCCGTATTTAAGGAGTGTGCCGTCGCCGTATGAAGCAGGCAGGCATTATGAAAATGTGACGGTGCTAATACCGGCCTCCGAGATCAAAAGGAAGTTGGGCATTACCTCACTGTCCGCAGGGGTAGAGGCAGAGGTTCTGCATCGGAGCCCTTCAGGACGGGTCCTGGCCATACGCTTGGGGGATAAGGTGATAAGCGGGAAGGAATTCAGGGAGTTATTCGCTCTGAACTCTACGCTCTTCACGATAGTCAGCCGTGAAGGCGGTTTAACCCTCGATGTAAAGGGGTATGGGCACGGTGTGGGCATGAGCCAGTACGGGGCAGATGGTATGGCGAAACAGGGCCGCAGTTTTGAAGAGATCATCACTCACTTCTATAAAGGGGTTGAGGTCAAGCCGATCGGGCAGGTGGGTATATAAATGGTAAACCTGGGAACGATAAGGGAGAGGTGGTATAACCATGTTGACCCGTCGTTTCCAGGTATTCTGGTCAATTTTACTTATAGCCATTGCCCTTGCCGTAGGCCTTATAAGTATGGATTCTGGCAAGCAGAAGGATCTGGCCGAGGATTCCGGCCAGGTGATCGATGAGGAACCGGTGGGTGTGCCCAAAACGGCCGCTGTTTACCCCGTCAAACCCCCTGCAGAAGCCATAACAGCGCCGGATGAAAGCGCCACGTCCCCAACGGTTGGCGAGGAACCACAGAAACATACGGCCCTGCCGGTAAAGGCGGCTCAAGGCCTGCCCAATCCCTCCTGGCCCATAAAAGCAAAGGTAACAAAGCCTCATGGTTGGCAGTTTTCCCGCACCATGCAGGACTGGAGGTGGCACGGGGGGATTGATATCCAGGCCAAGGAAGGGTCAGAGGTCGTGGCCGCATATGAAGGGAAGCTCCTGTCTTATGCTTATGACTCGGAATGGGGTGGGCAGGTTGTAATACAACACCGGGATGGCTGGCAGACCTTCTATGCCGGCTGTGACCAGTCATTTCGGCCCCAGCCGACAGGATCTGCCGTAATTAGGGGGCAGGTCATTTGCCGTGTCGGGGCCCCGGGTTTGGCGGAGACTGCCGATGGCCCGCACCTGCACTTTGAGGTTCGTTCCCCGGAAGGGACCCGGGCCAATCCTGAACCCCTCCTGCGTGAATAAATGGGCTTGTTCCATTGTGGGTGGCACTTTATGTTTACGGGATGGTTCAAAATAGTTTTCTGCCTGCATACCGGCGGGACTTAGGTTAACGTTAGTCGATAGCGCACTTTTTCGGGGCGTGGTCAAAGTTTTGCTTCTTCTGTGCCACCCACGATGGAACAAGCCAGTAATTTCACCGGGCCCCTAAACGGAGATCGCCTCGGCAACGGCATCGCTGAGTTTCAGAATCTTATCCTGACTGTTGCGCGTTGGGCTTCCCTGGACCCTATCAAGCTGGGAAAGGGATTCTTCTACGGCAGATAGAATTGTTGGCACGTCAAGGTGGGGGTCCTGCCACCCTTCCGCAAGGGACGAACTGAGGATTTGATGCGCCTTTTCAAGCAGTTTGCGCGTTCCTTCCAGATGTCCCCGCTGGTGCTGGTACAAGGCGATGGCTATTTGACATAAAGCCTTTTCCATGTTGCTCCGGGTCTGGCGCCAAAAGGGCTCCACCACCTCATTGGCATTCCTGAATTGCCCTGATTGCAGCAGGCTTTGGTATCTCCGCAGCATGTTTTCTCTTTTTTCTGTAACCACCGATTCGTAAACTCCCTTTAAAACGAACTTATTACCGGACCTCTTATGGTTTGATATTTATATCTTGTCTCTTAAGTTCAGGGGGTGATTCCCGGTAATGGCTTCCGATCGCCAACCCGAAGGCCCGGTTGCTGTCAAGCAGATCCTGGAAATACTCGAAAGGACTTATCCCGATGCCCGTTGTGCCCTGGATTTCTCCAGCCCTTTTCAGCTGCTAATTGCGGTTATGTTATCGGCCCAAACAACTGATCGAATGGTTAACTTAATAACTCCAGCGTTGTTCTCTCGATACCCCGAACCGGCTGATTTTGCCGTTCTGGCCACAGAGGATCTGGCCGAGGCTATCAAGAGGGTCGGGCTGTTTCGTTCTAAGGCGCGCAATATCATCAATACCTGCAGGCTCCTTGTGGAGGAACATGGTGGGGAGG
>DYIG01000046.1 GCA_020723725.1 Thermaerobacter marianensis
CATAAAGTGCCACCCAAAATGGAACAAGCCCGAATTATTCACCGGACCATTTATCTGACCACCAGGACCGGGCAGTGTGCCAGGTTTGTTACGCGGTTGCTGACGCTTCCCATAAGCAGGCCTTGGATTCTCCCTAGACCCCGTGAGCCCATAACGATCATATCGGCGGTTATTTCTTTGGCTACGTTAACTATCTCGGTTGCAGGGTCACCCACGCTAACCATGACATTGGTTTTGATATGCTTGGGAAACAAACCTTCCGTTTCCTCCAACAATTCGCGTGCCTTCTGTCTTGCGCCTGCTTCCAATTCATCGAGTATTTTCTGCCAGGTTGGTCCCCCTGTTTCAACTGAAACGTAACGGTAATCGAGGGGTTTAACAACGTGTAGGATGGTTATATCCATATCTTTTATCCCGCCGATAAGGTTGTTGAGGAAGCCGACAGCCTTCTCTGAACCCTCGGATCCATCGATAGCCAGGAGAACCTTCATGGCCTCATCTCTCCTTTCGCTCTTAAAAATGTAGTATAACACCTGCAATGGAATTAAGTGCTTTATAGAGCGAGGGACTTTTTATGTTATGTAGATGAGTGTTGATATCTTAATCATTTCTTTACCTAAAATATAAAGTAAATAGTTATTAAACACGCTTTATGCCTGGGTTATTTCCTAGGGTGAAATCTAATAATGACACTTTATGACCATACAAGCCTCCGGTTTTATCCCGATGAAAATTAGATTAGTCAGTTCTATAATTCGCCGTGGGGGTAGTTTTGCCCCTGGTTAAATATTTTTTTGGGGAGGGGAGATGGATGCAGTCCAAAAAACTAATGGGAGGGGGAGAAGATCGATGGTAGCAGTGTTGGAGAGCAAAGGTTTTCTAAGCAGCAGGTTGTTTTTGGCAGTAGCAATCATTGTTTGCCTTGTTGTCCTCGGGTGTGTAGTTAGCCCTAATACGGCTTGGGCAGCCGATGCCAACACGGGCAAGGCGCTGTTTACCGGCGAGGTCATGTTTCAAAATAGAGGGGCTGCATGTATCGCCTGCCACAATGTTGAGAGTTTGGGCTCATTGGGCGGTGGGGCATTAGGTTTTGACCTGTCTAAGTATGCAGGTGGCTCAGCAAGTGCCCTTTCAGCAATATTAAAGAGCCCGCAGTTCCCCGTTATGAAAGACCTCTTCGCCGACAGGCCTCTCACTGAGGACGAAATCAGCAGCCTCGTAGCGTACTTTGAATCCATGCCCCAGCCAGCCAATCCGATCCAAGGTCCAGCACCCGCTGGTTCATTCCCGTTCATTGGGATTGCCGGATTGATTGTATTCTTGATTATTGCCTCAATCGCTTGGGCTGGCCGTCTCAGAGGGGTTCGTATTCCGCTTGTGGGGGGGGCGACTAGATGAGTGGTTGGATAAGAGACATTGTTGATCCTAAAACCAGGCAATGGGAAGAATTTTACCGTAACAGATGGCAGTTCGACCGTATGGTTCGAAGCACCCACGGCGCCAACTGCACCGGTAGCTGCTCCTGGATGGTCTATGTTAAAGATGGTCTGATTACGTGGGAAATGCAGGCCTTCGACTACCCGCTGCTTGAACACGGGCTGCCTCCATACGAGCCGCGTGGGTGCCAGCGTGGTATCTCCGCTTCCTGGTATATATACAGCCCGATCCGTGTAAGGTACCCGTACATTCGTGGCGCCTTAATGGATCTGTGGCGCGAAGCAAGGAGCAGGAACTCTGACCCGGTGGAGGCCTGGCGCTCCATAGTGGAGAACCCGCAGTCTCGCACCCGCTACCAGCAGGCTCGCGGCAAGGGCGGATTCCGTCGCTCCAGTTGGGATGAGGCGCTTGAAATCATTGGCGCCGCTGTAATCCATACGATTAAGAAATGGGGATCGGACAGGATCCTCGGCTTCTCCCCAATTCCTGCTATGTCACAGGTAAGTTATGCTGCCGGCTACCGCTTTCTGCAGCTGATCGGTGGTTTCGGTGTCAGCTTCTATGACTGGTACTGCGACCTTCCGCCTGCTGAACCGGAGGTTTGGGGTGACCAGACCGACACCTCGGAGAGTGCGGACTGGTACAACGCCAAGTTCCTGGTTTCCTACGGTGCGAACCTGAACATGACCCGTACCCCATGCGTGCATTTTGCCGCTGAGGCGAAGCATGCCGGCACCAAGTTCGTGGTTCTTGCTCCGGACTTCAGCATGGTAGCCAAGTATTCCGACTGGTGGATCCCCGTCAAGGCCGGTACGGACAACGCGTTCTGGAACGGTGTAACGCATGTCCTGCTCAAGGAGTTCTGGGTTGACCGCCAGGTTCCGTATTTCGTTAATTACGTTAAACAGTACACCGACTCGCCGTTCCTGGTGAAACTCGAGAAGACCAATAACGGGTATGAACCCTCCAGGCTGCTCACCGCTGCTGAGCTGGCCGAATATAAGGATCTTGAAAACGCCGACTTCAAGTTCCTTGCCGTTGATGGCAAGACCGGCAAGATCGTTCCGCCGATGGGTACCATTGGGTATCGCTGGGCTAAGAGCGAGGCCGATCAGGGCAAGTGGAACCTGAACCTGAAGAATGGTGTCGACTCCTCCGAGATCGACCCGGTTCTTACCCTAATCGATAAGAATGATGGCGTAATCGACGTTAACATCAGGGAGTACGGCAACAACGCTGTTTATAAACGCGGCGTGCCGGTCCTTAACGTGGATACCACTGACGGAAAGGTTGCCGTCACCACCGTATTCGATCTCCTCATGGCCCATTATGGTGTGCCGCGCGGTCTGTCCGGTGACTACCCGCGGAACTACGATGATGACAAGGGTTACACCCCGGCATGGCAGGAGAAGTTCACTGGCATCGGTCGGAGCACTGTAATCCGCTTCGCCCGCGAGTGGGGAATCACCGCCGAGAAAACCAACGGTAAGTGTATGGTTATCGTCGGCGCCGCTATCAACCACTGGTATCACAACAACCTGAACTACCGTTCAGCCATGGCAGCCCTCATGGTGACTGGTTGCGTCGGCCGGAACGGCGGTGGCCTCAACCACTACGTCGGTCAGGAGAAGCTGGCGGCTCAGGCCTCCTGGGTTCCGATAGCCATGGCCCGCGACTGGGTTGGACCGCCCCGCCTGCAGCAGGGTCCGATTTGGCACTATGTCAACTCCGATCAGTGGAGGTATGACAGCGGCTACGCCGATTACGATAGCCTGCCTGGCCTAAGGCCTGATCTAACCAAGGGACACACGATTGATCACATCATTCGTGCCGTTCGCTTGGGATGGATGCCGTTCTATCCGCAGTTCAACAAGCCAAATCCGGAGATCGTAAAGGACGCCGTTAATGCCGGCGCCAAGACGGATGAAGAGATTATTAAACACGTTGTTGGACAGCTTAAGGACCGCAAGCTGCGCTTCGCGGTTGAAGACCCGGATGCTCCGGAGAACTGGCCTCGCGTCTGGTTCATATGGCGCGGAAATGCCATGATGTCCAGCGCCAAGGGGCATGAGTTCTTCCTTAAGCATTACCTCGGCACCCACACCAATACCATCGCCGAGGAGCTGGCCAAGGGTAAGACCAGCGATGTTGAGTGGCGCAACGAGGCGCCGCGCGGCAAGATGGACCTTGTCGTCGACCTCAACTTCCGTATGGATACCACAGCCCTCTATTCCGACATCGTGCTGCCAGCCGCTCACTGGTATGAGAAGGCGGACCTCAACTCGACCGACCTGCACTCCTACTACAACGTCCTCGGTCAGGCGGTCCCGCCGGCCTGGGAGGCCCGTAACGACTGGGAGATCTTCAAGGCTTTTGCCAAGAAGGTTAGCGAGCTTGCTGTTACTCACCTGCCCAAACCCGTTCGCGACCTGCACTACTCCCCGCTTTCTCACGACACCGTTGACGAGCTTGCGCAGCGCACGGTTAAGGACTGGAGCAAGGGCGAGTGCGAGCCGATTCCAGGCAAGACCATGGGTAAGCTCAGCCTCAACGAGCGTGACTATACCCAGATTTACAACAAGTACATTTCCTTTGGTCCTCTCGTCAAGAAGACGGGTCTGGGCGCTCACGGCGCCAGCTTCTCGTGCGAAGATGACTACGAGGAATGGAAGGTTGTTGCTCCGACCGTTGAATGGGGCGGCGAGAAGTATCCCTCCTTCAATGACCCGATTGATGTGTGTAACGCTATCCTCCGGTTTGCGCCGGAATCCGATGGCGAGATAAACTACAAGGCCTGGAAGAACCACGAGAAGAAGACCGGTTTGGAACTCGCCGAGAAGCTGGGCGGCCCCACCCGGAGCGTAAGGTATACCTACTGGGATGCTCAGGCCCAGCTGCGTCGCTTGCTTACCACGCCGTGTTGGACCGGTGATACGCTGAATGGTCGTGCCTATGCTCCCTTCTGTATACAGATAGATCATAAGGTTCCGTTCAGGACGCTTACCGGGCGTCAACACTTCTACATCGACCACGAGATGTATATTGCCTGGGGCGAGATGATGCCAACCTTCAAGCCGAAGCCGACCCCGCAGCAGTACGGCGATCTTATCAAGACCAAGAAGGAAGGCAATGAGCTGATGCTCAACTACCTGACGCCGCACGGCAAGTGGCATATCCACTCCACCTACGGCGACACCCTGCGTATGCTTACGTTGTCCCGCGGTATTGAGCCGGTCTGGATCAACGACAAGGACGCGGCATCTGTCGGTATCAAGGACAATGACTGGGTGGAGGTCCACAACGATAACGGTGTCATGTGCACCAGGGCCTGTGTGAGTGCACGTATACAGCCCGGCACCTGCATCATCTACCACTCGCCCGAACGCACCTATACTCAGCCGAAGTCGGTGATACGTGGCATGCGCCGCGGCGGTGGTCACAATAGCCTTACGCGCGTCCGCCTCAAGCCGCTGCTTCTTTGCGGTGGTTACGGGCAGTTCACCTACCACTTCAACTACTGGGGTCCAACCGGTATCAACAGGGATACGCACGTCCTGATCCGGAAGATGGACCGGGTAGAATTCTAAGGAGGGAGGGTCGGTCATGGACGTACGCGCACAAGTATCGATGGTGTTTCACCTCGACAAATGCATAGGGTGCCACACGTGTAGCATCGCCTGTAAGAACATCTGGACGGATCGCAAGGGCGCTGAGTACATGTGGTGGAACAACGTGGAGACCAAACCCGGCACGGGTTACCCCACGCTCTGGGAAGACCAGAACAAATACAAGGGCGGCTGGGTGCTGAAGAATGGCGAGCCCAGGCTTCGCGCAACCGACAAGCTGCGCGGCTTTGCCAACATCTTCTTCAACCCTTATCTGCCGAGCCTTGATGACTACTATGAACCCTGGACCTACAGGTATGAGGATCTGTTCGATGCTCCTGAAGGCGACGATCAGCCCACGGCTCGTCCGATATCGCTTGTAACCGGTCAGCCGGTCAACATAGATGCCGGACCGAACTGGGACGACGACCTCAGCGGCAGCCCGGTATATGCCGAGAACGACATCAACCTGGAAGGCCTTTCGGCTCAAGAGAAGGAACAGCTCTTTGAGTTGGAGCGCATCATGTTCTTCTACCTGCCGCGTATCTGCAACCACTGCCTCAACCCGGGTTGCATCGGCGCCTGCCCTGCCGGCGCTGTTTACAAGCGTGGTGAAGACGGCATCGTTCTCATCAGCCAAGAGAAGTGCCGCGGTTGGAGGTTCTGCATCTCCGGCTGTCCGTACAAGAAGGCGTACTACAACTGGAATGCCGGCAAGTCCGAGAAGTGTATCCTCTGCTTCCCGCGTCTGGAGAGCGGCTGGCCTCCGGCTTGCTTCCACTCCTGCGTAGGCCGCATCCGTTATCTGGGTGTGGTGCTCTATGACGCCGATCAGATCCATGACACTCTTAAGACCCGCGACGAGGATCTGGTTGAGGCCCACAGGAGGATTATCCTGGATCCGTTCGATCCCAACGTCATTGCTGCCGCAAGGCAGAACGGCATTGCCGATGACTGGATCGAGTCGGCCCAGAAGTCGCCTGTTTATAAGTTCGTCAAGGTGTGGCAGATCGCATTCCCGCTGCACATTGAATTCCGTACCCTGCCGATGCTCTTCTACGTGCCACCGCTTACGCCGGTTGTTGCTAACGTCAAGGGTGGTAACTTCGACGTCGTGCAGGATGATATCCTGAACTCCATTGACAATGCTCGTGCCCCAATTCGCTACCTGGCCAACATGTTTTCAGCCGGTAATGAAGAGGTGCTCAAGCGCGGTCTGCGTAAGATGTATGCCGTACGTTACTACATGCGGCTCAAGACCGTCGGCGATGTCAGTGAGGCCATGGTGACTCAGATGCTGAGGAGCGCCAACATGACTGCGGAGGAAGCGGAGGATATATACAGGATGACCACCATTCCTACTTTCCAGGAACGGTTCATTATTCCGCCGTACACCCGCGAGTACACTGCGGAGCTCTTCGAACATCCGTATGATTACAAGGCCAGGACCGGCTTTGGAGTTAGGAAGTCCTTTACCAGGAGGGGTGCATGACCTTGGACCAACGCCGCCAGGCATATAACCTCCTGGCCGATATTCTGGAGTATCCGGGACCGGATTATGCGGAGAAGGTACGCGATTGCCTTGAGCTTTTAGAGGGATTGGAACCGGATGCGGCAGAACATCTGAAGGAGTTCCTGGCGTATGTCGAGAGCGTGCCTTTAGGCCGCCTTCAGGAGGTCTATATAGCGACGTTCGAGATAGGAGGTATCTGCGCGCCAAACATCGCCTATCACCTGTTGGGTGAAGGGACGAAGCAGACTGCCTTCATGGTCAAGGTCAAGGAAGCCCTTAGGGAACACGGGATTGACAGCGGCACAGAAATGCCTGACCATCTGCCATTGGCGCTAAAACTGGTGGCAGTAATGAGGGACGATGGGGACGCGGCATCCTTTATAGAGGAATGCCTCGTTCCCGCCCTCCAGCGGATGACGATACCGTTCAGGAATGAGCGGTCACCGTATTCGAGGGTCATCCGGGCAACTCTGGCTGTTGTTAAAAATGATGAACGGAAGCTAATGGAGTATTCGGGAGGTGTTAATGGTGACTGATCTCGTACTGCTGGGAATATTCCCATATGTGGCTATAGCTCTTGCTATTATTGTCGCTCTTTACCGCCGACACAGCGATCAATATACCTATTCCAGCCTTTCATCGCAGTTCTTGGAAAGCAATAAGCTCTTTTTCGGGTCTGTGCCGTGGCACTATGGTATCGTGACCATTCTTATCGGTCACATCATAGGTTTCCTCATCCCGCGTGGGGTTATGGCTTGGAACGGCGTTCCCCTCAGGCTCTACATCCTTGAGGTTGTCGCCCTTACGCTCGGCTTGATGTCGCTCTTCGGTCTGGTCGTTCTGATCATCCGCCGCATGAGCGATGCCAGGGTAATGGCTGTTACCTCCAAGATGGATGTGCTGCTGCTTCTCCTGCTCATCCTGCAGGCCTTCACCGGGGTATACACCGCTATGTTCTATCGCTGGGGTACCGCCTGGTACGTCAGCGCCGCCGCCCCATACCTCTGGTCCATCGTGCTCTTTTCACCGAAGGTCGGGTATGTTGCGCAGCTGCCCATTATGACCAAAATCCATATCATCAACGCCTGGGCGCTGTTCGCGATCTTCCCGTTCAGCCGCCTGATCCACCTGGTATCGCTCCCCATCGGGTACCTCACCCGCCAGTACCAGGTTGTGTGGTGGAACCGCCGCGACTTCCAGGCTCAGTATGAGCTGGCTAAGTCCAACCCGACCGCATACAGCAAGCAAGTTACTCCTATGGGAGTTAACGTTAACACGCTGGGCAAAGGGTATCGGTCCATCAGCGGTTAATAGGGTTTGGCAAGTAAGACAAATCGCCCTCCCTTAAAAAGGGGGGGCGATTTTTTAGTGGTACGCCCGGCACGGGGCGGTTCGTTTTAGGCTTGGGTGTTAACGGAGATGCCCTCGAAAACACCGTAGGGCAAGAGTTGGGAACCCACCCAGTTTTGTTCGCTGCTTAAGGCGGCAAGTTGGGTGGAGAAGGCCTCGAAGGCGTTGGCAGCCACCAGGCAGTTCTTGATCCTGCCTGCGGGCTGGCCGTCTTTGATCAGATACCCCAGGCTTATGTTGCCTGTAACCTCTCCTGAATAGGGGTTGCCGGCCCAGGCGCCCATAAGGTTTTCCACCAGAACGCCTTCCTTGATTTCAGCCTGTATGTCCCGGATGCTGCGGTAGCCACCCTGGAGGATCAGATTCGATGGTGAGGGGCCGGGAGGGGATGTCAGGCTCCGCTGGCCATTGCCTGTTGGTTTCCTGCCCAGCCGGAGGGCGGTTCTCCTGTCCAGATAGAAGTTCTGCGGGCTTCCGGAGACCACCAGGGGCGTCTGTTGCCCCGGAGTTCCCTCGCCGTCAAAGGGGTAGGAGCCAGGTCCGAAGGGTATGGTTGCATCGTCCATAAGGTTTACAGAAGCGGATAGTATCTGTTCCCCCAGACGGTATCGCCAGGGGGAAAGCCCTTTATCCACCGCCTTACCGTCAAGGCAGGCTACGATTGGTCGCAGGAGGTCCGCCAGAGCACGGGGGGCAAAAACCACGGTATAGCGGCCGCTCGTGAAGGGGACGTTCTTCCTCCCGAGCGCGAACTGGTTGACGACATTGCGAGCGAGGTCGAGTATCTCGCCTTCCACATCACCGAGGTTGCACCGGCCGACGCTGTCATACGCCCACAGCATGTTGTCGCCCTCAACCAGCTCACCACCTGCGTAAAAGCCAAAGCCGGTTGCCCTGTACTCCCCGAGGTAGCCGTTGCTGTTTATCAGCAACACGCGGCCTTCTTCCTTTTCCACTCCGGCAAAGGCCTGTATCGAGGCGTCATGGGACCTTATGGGGTCGAGGAGAGATTCCCCCATTTCGAGCATGGTTTCCATGGCCAGGCCGGGCACGTTTTCGTCGTAGACTTTGACCTCTGTCTTCTCAATCGATCCATCCACGGGGTTCAGTTCTGCAGCTCCCCCGTAGGCAGCGCTGGCGAGGGCGTATTCCACCGCCTCATCAATGCTGTCCAGGCGTGTGGTTGTGGAAAAACCGAGTTTGCCGTCCACCACCACCCTGATGGCCATGCCTTCGTTATCACTGGTGTTGATGGATTTGAGCCGGTTGTTCTCAAACTCGATCGGGGTGTTGCCCCGCGACACATAGTAGATCTCCATAAAATCACAACGGTTTCGGGCACGTTCAATGGTTTCCTGCAAGCGATTTTGGAAACCGGTCTGATGTTTGTCCCCTGCCATCTCTTGCACCCCCACAGTAATGTTCCTCATCATCCCCTGCCACCTACCAGGCAGTTTTGGATACGAATCGGGGGGGCCCAGTGGCTGACCGGCAGGGGGGACTGACCCCCCTTGCCACAGCCGCCGCCATCATCCCGGGTTGAGAAATCCCTCCCGATCATGTCGATATTATGGAGCGTGGTGAAGACGTTTCCACTCAGCGTGGGGTTTTTAATGAGTTCGGCCAGCTTCCCGTCACGGATCATATGGGCTACCATAGCCGTGAAGGTGAACATCTCACCCATGGTTTGCCCGCCGTAGAAGCCCCGTGCATAGATGCCGAGCTTGATGTCCCTGATCATGTCCTCGAAACAGGTTTCGCCCTTCTCTATGCAGGTGTTGCGCATCCTGACAATTGGCGGGAAGCGGTAGCTTATGGCCCTGGCGCTTCCTGTGGGCCGTTCGCCCATGCGCCAGGCCGTCTCCCGTGAGTGAAGCCGCCCCACCAGTTTCCCTTCCTTGATCAGGTAGGTCTTTTCCGTGGGGACGCCCTCATCATCGTATTTAAGGTAGCCGCGGGAACCAACATCCCTGCCGCCGTCGTAGATGTTGAGTATGGGCGGGCCGAAGACCCGGCCGAGTTCCATGGTCTTCTTCAGGTTCTCATTCTCATAGATTCCATCCGCCTCGCTCAGGTGGCCGAAGGCCTCGTGAACGAAGACGCCGGACAGGATGGAGTCCAGCACCACGGGGTACTGGCCACCGGCGACGACGGGGGCGTCCAATAGGGCAGCCGCCGTCTGACAGGCATCGTTGATCTCCCCTTCCAGCCCCTGCACCACAGCCCAGTTGTTCGAGCTGCCAAAGGGCACGCTGACCTGCTGGGTGTTGC
>DYIG01000047.1 GCA_020723725.1 Thermaerobacter marianensis
CTTGTGGGAATCTGGGAGGGGGACGGGGACGGCCATGGCAAAGGTGCTTGAGATAGGGGATATTATGAAGATACTCCCTCATCGCTACCCATTATTGTTGATCGACCGTATTATTGACCTCGATCCTGGCAAAAGGGCCGTTGGTTTAAAAAATGTAACAATGAATGAACCCTTTTTCCAGGGACACTTCCCCGGGCGGCCGATAATGCCGGGGGTGCTTATCATTGAGGCCATGGCCCAGGTGGGCGCCCTGGCGATCCTCAGCCTTGAGGAGTTTCAAGGGAAGCTGGGCCTTTTCGGGGGCATAGACGCCACACGTTTCCGCCGTCAGGTGGTTCCGGGCGACCAACTCCGGCTGGAGGTGGAGATCACCCGGCTGCGCGGGAGAATTGGAAAGGCGGAGGGGAAGGCCTGGGTGGGCGAGGATCTCGCAACGGAGGCGTCGCTTACTTTTGCTGTTGCTGACAGGGATTAAAATCACCCGTTGTTAGGCTGCCTGACCCTGTTTTATAGTAGGTAGAAGCAAGGAGTGATTGGTTCTGGGCTGGCGAGGTATTCTGCGGGAATTTGCCGACCATCTGCCCCTGACTAAGGATACGCCCCTTCTCACGCTGAATGAGGGAAACACCCCCCTGATCGAGGCGACCAAGCTCTCGGGGATGTTGGGCGAAGGCGTAAGGCTTTTCCTGAAATATGAGGGGTTGAACCCTTCCGGGTCTTTCAAGGACAGGGGAATGGTGCTTGCCGTTGCCAAGGCGGTTGAAGAGGGCGCGCGTAAGGTTGTGTGCGCCTCGACCGGCAACACGTCCGCCTCGGCTGCAGCCTACGCGGCCCGAGCCGGGTTGGACTGCCTGGTCCTCATTCCTCACGGCAAGGTGGCCCTCGGCAAACTCGCCCAGGCTATCATGTACGGAGCCAGGGTTATTGCTGTGGAGGGCAATTTCGACCAAGCCCTGGCTATTGTCCAGGAAATGAGCATGCGCCAGCAGGACATCATACTGGTTAATTCCGTGAACCCCTACCGCCTAGAGGGCCAGAAGACCGCTGCTTACGAGGTCTGCCGCGATCTTGGTAAAGCGCCGGATTTCCTTGCCATACCTGTAGGAAACGCAGGTAACATAAGTGCCTACTGGAAGGGTTTTTGTGAGGTTTATGAGTCCAATCCGTCCCTCAGTCGGCCCCGGATGCTCGGTTTTCAGGCCGCAGGCGCGGCTCCCCTGGTGACAGGTCAGACCGTCGATAAACCAGAAACGGTGGCAACCGCCATACGTATTGGCTGCCCGGTTAACCGGGAAAAGGCCATAATGGCGGTGCAGCAATCGGGTGGAATCTTTGAATCGGTAACGGATCGGGAGATTCTCCAGGCCTACTGGCTCCTTGCGGAGAAGGAGGGGGTCTTTGCCGAACCCGCCTCTTCTGCGGCTGTTGCTGGTGTGCTGAAACTCGCCCGTTCGGGGTACTTCCCTCCCGGGTCGACCATTGTCAGCGTCCTTACCGGCAACGGTCTGAAAGACCCTGATACAGCCATGTTCAAGGGCGCCAAGCCGATGATCCTGCCTGCATCCCTGGACGCCATCGAGGAAGCCCTTCACGGGGAACTGGTAGGGGTATAGTTTGGTACGCGTAAAGGTCCCTGCCACCTCAGCCAATCTGGGCGCCGGTTTTGATTGCCTGGGCATGGCCCTTTCCTTATATAACATAGTGGAGATGCATGAAGCTCCGGGCGGCATCAAGGTGGATGTCGAGGGCGAAGGGGTTCAGTACCTGCCTCGTGGCCCGGAAAACCTGGTAATCCAGGTCGCCCGGCGGGTGTTTGAGAGGGTTGGATACCATCCCGCCGGGTTAAACGTGCGACTCGTGAACGCCATCCCTCCATCAAGGGGCTTGGGCTCAAGTTCGGCGGCGATCTGCGGAGCGCTTGTTGCGGCCAATGTGTTAAGTGGCGGAACCCTCGGTAATGAGGAGTTGTTGCAGATGGCCGTTGAGATCGAGGGACACCCCGATAATGTAACCCCTGCCTTCCTGGGGGGGGTTACGGTGGCCTGCATGTCCGGTCGCCGGACGGTTTATGCCAGATTCGACCCTCCCGGGGGGTTAAGGCTTGGTGTAATCATCCCGGACCGCCCCCTCAGTACTCAGGAGGCGCGCGCCGCCCTGCCAAAAACCGTTGCCATGGCGGATGCGGTCTATAACATACAGCATGCATGTTTATTGGTGGCCGCTCTCACAGGTGGCAGATGGGATCTTATAGGCGAGGCATTAGGTGACAGGTTGCCCCAGCCGTATCGCGCGCCCCTCTTGCCAGGGCTTGCTGCGGCCCTGGAACCGAAACCGCGTCCCGGGGTCATCGGGACCTGTCTTAGCGGGTCCGGTTCCACTGTGCTGGTCTTCCTGGAGCCGGGCGTGGATGAGGAAACCGCACGGTCGTCCGTAGGCGAGATAGCCGATCTGTTCCGGAACCAGGGAATGGGTTGCCGCAGTATGGTTGTTGACCCGGATACCGCTGGTGTCCAGCTTACCTACCTGCGTAGTATTTAGTTTTACCGATAACGGATTTTCAGATTTTCAGAAATTCTGATTTTCAGATTGTAAAAACATAGACCTATGTACTCTGTTCGAAATTTTCCCAACTTGCATTCGCTTTCTTTTATGTGGCAGTATATACTTTGACACTTTAACAAGGGAGGCGTCCCTGCTGGTTACATTTTTGACAGTTTTGATGGTTCTTTCGGCGCTCGGCATCATTGCCGCGGTGCTTTTGCAGTCAGGAACAGATGCCGGGCTTTCCGGGGCTATAGCCGGTGGGGCTGAAACGATTTTCGGGAAGAAAAAAGGTCTTGACGAGTTCCTTTCAAAAATAACTATTATACTCGCCGGTGTTTTCCTTCTTGTAGGGATCATAATTGCGATCATTGAGCGATAGGGAGTTAAGGATTTGCAATCTAAATGCATGTATAAGGTGCCGTTAACGGGCACCTTTTTTGTCTGGGAGGGGTGGAATTGTCTGATCGGTCGACGGTAATAGAATTCATGCGTGCCAAAGCCTATCGCCCGTTGACAGCGGCGGAGCTGATCTCTGTGTTGGGTATCAACTTCTCTGAGGAGAAGCGCTTCAAGGCGCTGCTGACGGAGATGGAGCAGGACGGCGAGATCGTCCGTACCCGTTTCGACCGTTATGGGGTCCCTGAACGCATGAACTTGGTGGTCGGCGTTTTCCGAGGACACGAGAAGGGTTTCGGATTTGTGATACCCTTTGATGAAACCCTGTCCGATCTCTTCATCCCTCCCGGGTCTATGGGCGGGGCCATGCATGGCGACAGGGTGGTGGCCCGCCGGTCAACCAGCCGTCCTAGCCGGGGGGCCAATCCCGAGGGGGAGATCATCAGGGTTCTAAAGAGGGTAAATACGCGCGTTACCGGTACGGTGGAAAAGCACCGCGGGCACGGTTACGTCATCCCCGATGAAAAGAGGTTGCCATTTGCGGTCGCCGTTGCCGGTCGCAATCTGAAGGACGTCCGCACCGGCGACAAGGTGGTGGTGGAGATCACCGAATGGCCCACGGAAAGGCGCGGCCCCGCCGGTAAGGTGGTTGAACGCCTGGGTCGCGCGGGCGCCCCGGGTGTCGATGTGCTCAGCCTCATTCACCGTTACGGGTTACCCCTCCGGTTCCCCGACGAGGTTTTGGACGAAGCCTCGGCAATACCGCTGGAGGTTGAGGAAGGGGACTTGTCCGGGAGGTTGGATCTGCGGGGTGAGATAGTTTTCACTATCGACGGAGAGACCGCCAAGGACTTCGACGACGCCGTATCCATTGAAGCGTTTTCATCGGGTCCCGCTGCCTGGCGGCTGGGGGTACATATAGCGGATGTTGCGCATTATGTAGCTGAGGGCAGCAAGCTCGACGGTGAGGCTTATGAACGCGGGACCAGTGTCTACCTTGTCGACCGCGTTGTCCCGATGTTGCCCGAACGCCTCTCCAATGGGATCTGCAGCCTGAATCCCGGCCAGCCCAGGCTCACGATGAGCGTGTTCATGGATGTCGATGGCCAGGGCCGGGTTATTGGCCACGAGATTAAGCCGAGCGTCATACAGAGCAGGGCAAGACTCACCTACACCGAAGCCTGGAGGGTGATCAACCAAGGCGGGTGTCCCGTTGACCCGGGGGCCAGTGCGGTGGTTCTGGCCTGTTCTGATGAAGAGGCCTCCCTGATCCCGCAGGTGCTGTTGGAGATGGGTCGGCTGGCCGAGGTGCTCAGGGTAAAGAGGCTGGCCAGGGGGAGCATCGATTTTGACCTGCCGGAGGCAGCCGTCACCTTGGATCCCCGGACCGGTTTCCCGATCGAGATCTCAAAGGCCGAGAGGAACCCGGCTCACCGGCTGATTGAGGAGTTCATGCTCCTGGCCAACGAGGTGGTCGCGGAACACTGCTCTTGGTTACAGATCCCGTTTGTTTACAGGGTGCACGAGCCCCCGGATGCCGAGCGGCTGGATGCCCTGGCTGACATTCTGCACAACCTGGGCATCCCTTTCCGGGCCTCCAAACACCCCGCCGAGTTTCAGAAGGCGCTGGAGCGTGTGCAGGGGACACCGGAAGAAGCGCTGGTCAGCGCCATTATGCTTCGTTCAATGAAGCAGGCGCGTTACGCTGCCCAGAATGTCGGGCACTTCGGACTGGGTGCCCGTTTCTATACCCATTTCACTTCGCCGATACGCCGTTACCCCGATCTTATGGTCCACAGGGTTCTCAAGACCATTTTGTCTGGAGGTATCAACAACCGGGTAACGGATCGCTGGAATGCCGCCTTCCCGGAAGCGGCTGCCCATTGCTCCGTCCGTGAACGGCAGGCCGCCGAGGCAGAGATGGAGACGGTCAAGGTGAAGATGGCGCAGTACATGAGCCAGAGGATAGGCGAGGTTTACAAGGGTATTATCTCTGGTGTGACATCTTTTGGCTTTTTCGTTCAACTGGAAAACTTAATAGAAGGGTTGGTGCATATCAGCACCCTTACAGACGATTATTACCAATACGATGAAAAGGCGCATCTGCTTCTCGGTGAAAGGACAGGACGGCGTTTCCGCCTCGGGGATGCAGTTGAAATTCTGGTTGTATCAGCCGATCCAGAGCTCGCCCAGATCGATTTCAACCTGGCAGATGCGGTGTTATAATTATTTGAGTAATGCGGGAGGTGATCTTGTTTGCGTCGTTCTTATATGATTGCGCTCTTGAGCGTTTTGCTTTTGATGTCATCGGCTGTGGTTCAGGGCAAGGCTGTTAGTTTGACGCCGGAACAGCAGGAAATGGCCAGCGAAATCGAATACCTCCTGCGTTGTCCAGTTTGTGAGGGTCAGGCGGTTGCCGAATCGAATGCCGAGGTTGCCCAGCAGATAAAAGAAAAAGTGCGTGAAATGATCGCCGAGGGCAAATCCAAGGATGAGATCTTAGGTTATTATGTCGACCGGTACGGCGATTGGATCATCAGCAAGCCTCCTGCAAGGGGCGCGGGCTTGGTGGCATGGTTGCTCCCAGTTGCTGTTGTGGTCATAGGTTTGGGTGTTCTGATAGGCGTGTTCAGACGCGGTAAGGGGACGGTCGCCGGTGGCAGCTCGGTTGTTGGCGGTTCAACCAGCCAGGGTTTCGGCAAGGCAGGACTGAACGATGATCAGATAAATGAAAAGTTGAAGGACTATGTCTGAGGTTGTAAATGGCTGAAAGGAAATCCGAGGGTGTGAAGGTCATTGCCGAGAACCGAAAGGCTCGGCATGATTTTCATATAGAGGAAACGATTGAAGCGGGCCTCGTCCTTACCGGAACAGAGATAAAATCCATCAGGGCTGGACGGGCGAACCTCCGGGACAGCCATGCGCGCATAGAGCGGGGCGAAGCGATCCTTTATAACCTGCACATCTCCCCCTATGAACAGGGGAATCGCTATAATCACGATCCTCTGCGTCCTCGCAAGCTCCTGCTGCACCGCCGGGAAATAGACAGTCTCTTCGGCAAGGTCCGCATCAAGGGTTACGCCCTGATCCCCCTGCGGCTGTATCTGCGCAACGGTCGGGCCAAGGTTGAGCTGGCCCTGGCAAAAGGCAAGAAGCTGTATGACAAACGCGAGGATATAGCCAAGAGGGAAGCCCTTTTGCGAATCGAGCGCACTTTGAAATCACGCGATAGATAATGTTATAATAAAAAATGCTCTGTCTAATGGGGGTGAGCTAGGTTCGACGTTAGACAGGTGGGTAAGGGAAGCGAGCCGAGGGCGCCTCGTTAAACCGCATCGCACGTTAAGTGCCAACGAAGAATTCGCTCTCGCTGCTTAAGATAAGCTAGCGACGTCCGGCGGAGACTCTCCCGCAGTCCCCGTTTGGACGCCAACTGGCGGGATGGTCACGGTTCGATGTCCGGCGCTCCGTGGCGAGAAACACCGGACTGGTCTCTGGCGGGTCCTGCCTCTGGGAACCGTTATGGGACGAGAAACCGATCAGGGGATACGCTCGTAGATGCCCTTACTGGCTTGCTGGCGGACCCGGGTGCAACTCCCGGCACCTCCACCAAAAATGACCTGAACCTGTCCATAGGTCGCGCGCTGCGCACGGCAGATTTGGCGGGTTCTTTTTGTTTGTTGGCAACTGGTATGTCTTCGGGAACAGAGGGTGCATCGCTCCAATCTGGTGGAACAGCGGGAACCATTGATCATCACTCAGAATGGTGAAGCCAAAGCTGTCTTGCAGGATAGCGGGAGGACTCCTGATGCAATTCCCGGTTCTCTTGACCGATGACTAGGAATTCGGGAATACCGAGAGATATTCTTCAAGCCCTATCATAAATAGAGAACGCCATGTGATTACCTGGTCCGGGGAGATAGCTGATGGGTGAACGTAGAAAGCAGCGACTTCTGGAATTGGGAGCCGGGCTGCTGGTGGCCCTGTACGCTGGAAGCTAGCGGTGTATGCCGAAGAAAACACCCATCGGTATGGCCACGGTCTTGCTATCAATAGCGAGGACGGTATGACCGGGATATAGAAGCACCGACATCTGCAGTCGGTCCCCGAGATCTTCCCGGCAGGAACGAAAACCGCGGAGATCTTTCTCGCTGATTCTGCTGGTCCATTTAACTTCGATACCGAGCAAGGTTTCGCCTCTTTCAATGAGGAAATCAACCTCTTGTCCGGCATGTGTTCGCCAGAATAGGAGCCTTGTCGGCTGGAGGGATAAATCGATCATTTTTTGCAGTTCCGAGGCTACCCAGGTTTCCACCATGGCGCCGATACGTCCCTGGCGTTCAAGGGTGCCCCAATCCTCCACCGCGCTGAGGTGGCAGGCCAAACCGGTATCGGCAAAGTACATTTTCGGGGTTTTGAGCAAACGTTTATTGATATTGGTGTGGTAGGGTTGCAGCAAAGAAATCTGATAGGTTGTTTCCAAAAGCCCCATATATCGTCTTAGAGTGGTGTAGGGTATGCCCAGATCCCGGGAGAGATCGGCGTAATTAAGCAACTGGCCGGTGCGTACCGCTGCCAGAGAGAGCAGGCGGTTGAATTCGGGCAAGTACTCGACATTGGCCAGATCACGCAGGTCGCGTTCCAGGTAGGTCTGGCGGTAGCTCGCAAACCACCGGCTTCTGGACCGTGCGTTGGACATAAGCGCAGGTGTCGGATAACCTCCGACAAGAATTCGTTCTTTAATATCCTCCCGGAAGTCGGGAACGGTCCCTCGTGGGAGTCCTTCGAGCAGTTCCCGCGTATCGCTTCTTTGGAACAGGTCGTCAAAAATGGTGGACGGCTCGTCCCTCCCCGCCATTTCCGCCCAGGAGAAAGGATGGAGGTTATGTAGCGCGACCCGCCCAGCCAGGCTCTCAGAAACGGTATGGAGGGTCATCACGTTGGCTGAGCCGGTCAAGAGATAACAGCCCGGTTTACGGTCGCGGTCCACGGCCCTTTTGATGGCCCGTAGGAGGTCGGGGGCGCGTTGTACTTCGTCAATAATTAGCGGTGGCGGGTTGCCATCCACAAACCCGTCCGGGTCACCCAGTGCCGCATCTAAAGTTGCGCGGTCATCGAGAGTCAGGTAGGTGGCGGGCCAATTGTCGGACCGCAAGGTCTGTGCAAGGGTGGATTTGCCAACCTGGCGGGCTCCGGTTATCAATACGACAGGGAAGTCCTGCAGTAATTCCTTGATTTGTCGAGCGAGATGTCGCCTTATCATAGCTAAATAATAATCATTAAATGGTTAAATTTCAACCATAATCATCTACTTGCGGCCAAATGGGAATCTGATTTTGCTCCCATTTTCTTTAATTTAGAATATGCGGTTAAAATAATATAGAAGCGAAGCATATTTTAGGTTTGAGGTGCTAATGCGCCCATGTACAGTTCGAGACGATCCACCCGTTTCTTGATGGCAACGGTTGTCTCGGCCGCCTGCTGATCATGCTGTTACTTTTTGCTCAACAATGTACGGCTCACCGGTGAATGGTGGAAACCGAGACGGTGAAGGAGGCAGGCACTAGTGAATTTCGAAAAGCTGGATCAATACAAGGCTAAACTGGACGCCTACCGACCGCTGCCTGCCGAGGTCGTCAAAAATCTTCATGAAGACCTGATCTTACGCTGGACTTATAACTCCAATGCCATTGAGGGGAACACCCTGACCCTGAAGGAGACCAGGGTTGTACTGGAGGGTGTCACTATAGGTGGCAAAACCATACGGGAACATTTCGAGGTGATCAACCACCGAGAGGCTATTTTCTTCGTTGAAGAGCTGGTGAGGCAAAACGAACCCCTCTCTGAGTGGCAAATCAAGTCGATCAATCTATGTGCGTGGCGTCATTCCTTGAAATAGAATCCTCTGGAAGTTATACTCCAAGTATAACCTCAAAGGAGTCGTGATCATGGGGACCTTAAAACTCACTGCTGTGCGTTTTCCCGTTAAATTGCTTGAAGAAATTGACCGAATGGTGGGGGCGCGGGGACGGAGCCGGTTTATCGTGGAGGCCGCCGCGCGGGAGGTCCAACGCCTACGCCAAAAAAAGGCTGGGGAAGACGCTTTTGGCGCGTGGAAGGAAGTAAACCACCCTGATCTAGATACAGCGGAAGATGTAGCTGAGTGGGTCAGCCGGAATCGCCGGGAAGGGGATCGGGCCTTTGATGAGGACTGAATCAGTCCTCTTGGACACCTCGTTCATCATCGACTTCCTTCGCGGACGCCCCGAGGCTAAATCGGTTTGGGATGCCATGGGGAGGGACGGGGTGATTTTCTGTTGTTGTGCCATCAATGTCGAAGAGGGATTTGCCGGAATGAAACCCGGGGAAGAAGACGATACCCTCGCCTTTGTTCGAGCCCTGCGGTACTATCCGATCAGCCGGGCTGCGGCCCGCAGGGCCGGTACCTACCGGCGTGAATATCGCCTGCGTGGCATCACTCTGCATACGCCGGATACCCTGATCGCGGGCGTTTGTTCGATTCATGGTCTCGCCCTGGTGACACGAAACCTTGATCACTTTCCGATGAAGGACTTCCCCGTGATGGGGTATTAACCACACACCGGCCCGCGAGGGCTTCGGCCTCAGCCTCGTCCAGCTTATTGTCCCCTGTTGTCAGTTGCCAAGGAGCCAGCGATTCTTACGAGTTCCTCTTCGGCTAAGGCACCGGTGAGGTTGTAGGTCACCCATTTGTCGGTCCAGGTCAGGCGAGCGGTGCCGTTCTTGTGAAAAAGCAGGGTGCCAGGATTGCCGTTAATGGTAACTGTTTTCTGGCCGGTATCGTCCGTATCAAAAGCCACGCCCGAACCCGCCTCGCGGGGTGTATATGCTTCTATTAGGGTTATTTTCTTTGAACCGGACGCATAACGAAGGATGACATCGACGTCCTTATCGCCCCGATCAATAACTGTCACCCTGGCAAGGTCGTAGCCGTCAATAATTATACCTTAACCAATGCAGACGAAAGGCGGGAAGAATGCCTTGGTCAACCGTGCTGGAGGAAGTATCAAAAAAAGATTGCCGCTTAT
>DYIG01000048.1:0-1887 GCA_020723725.1 Thermaerobacter marianensis
CCCGAGCAGGCGCATGCGAAAGACGTTGAGTTCCTGGCGGCGCGTGTCTTCCTCCCCCATGTAGACCTCACACTCTAAGCCAAACAGCGCGGCAACCGTGGCGGTGGCAACCCCGTGCTGACCCGCCCCTGTCTCCGCGATCAGGCGCCGTTTCCCCATGCGCCGGGCGAGCAGGGCCTGGGCCACCGTGTTGTTGATCTTGTGCGCACCGGTGTGGTTCAGGTCCTCCCTCTTGAGGTATATCCTGGCCCCGCCCAGGCGCTCCGTGAGGCGTTCCGCGAAGTAAAGCAGGCTCGGCCGCCCGACGTACTCCGCCAGGTAGCGCCGCAGTTCTTCCTGGAATGAAGGGTCGGAACGCGCCTCGCGGTACGCTTCTTCCAGCTCCTCAAGCGCCGGCATAAGGGTCTCGGGGACGAACCGCCCCCCGAATTTGCCGAAACGCCCCTCGACATCAGGCCATCTGTAAACGGCGTCCATGCTCCCACCTCCGCACGGCCTCAACAAACCGTGTCATCTTCACATGATCCTTCCTAACCTGATGCCCGCCAACTTGCTCCGCGCCATCCCCGCCACCCAAGAGTTCAACGCCGCTGGAGACATCCACCCCGGCGGGCCCCGCCTCTTCCAGGGCGTCGGCAACGTTTTCCGGGTGAAGCCCGCCCGCCAGTATCACCGGTGCGGGGAGCCCCAGCCCGCGGGCAAGACCCCAGCCGAATGGATCGCCCGTGCCGCCCGGCACTCCTGGCCGGTAGGTGTCCAAAAGGAAGTAGTCCACCTTGCAAACGCCACTTGAGAATGCTTCACGCCATTTGGCAACCTGCGCCTCCATCGACGCCCGGTCGGACACCCTCAGGGCCTTGATAACGCCGCAACCCGTCAATTCTGCAGCCTGTTTGCAATAATCCGGCGACTCATCCCCATGGAGCTGAACGAAATCGAGACCAACCTCCCGGGCAACCCCTGCCAACTCGTCCAGTTCGACGTTAACGAAAACGCCAACCCTCATGACCCTGCCCGCAAGTTCAGCGGAAATAGACGCTGCCTCTGCTGGGTCGATATGCCGCTTGCTTGGCGGGTAGAAGATGAACCCTATGGCATCGGCACCCGCCCGGGCCGCAGCCAGGCCATCCTCCAGGACGGTGATGCCACAGATCTTGACGAAGACAGCCAAGCCATCACCTCACCTATTGCCCGGCAAAAAACATCAACCTCAATCGGGGGTGACCCCTGCCAACTCCCGCAGGAGCATACCGGGGTCCTCCTGCCTCACCAGCGCCTCACCGATGAGCACCGCGTGAACACCCGCCTGCTGCACGCGCTTGATATCATCAGTGGTCGAGATCCCGCTTTCAGACACGATCGTACACTCCTTGGGGACAAGCCCCGCCAGGCGTTCCGTGGTCTCCAGGTTGGTTTCAAAGGTGCGGAGATCGCGGTTATTGATACCGATGAGGGTTGCACCGGCCTTGAGAGCGCGTTCAAGCTCCCTCTCATCGTGGACCTCGACCAGACACTGCACGCCCTGCTGCTTGGCGTAAGGCATCAAACGCGAAAACTTCTCATCGTCTAACACAGCGGCGATGAGGAGCACGGCGTCGGCCCCCAATAGCCTGGCCTCCTGGATCTGATCCTCGCAGAAGATAAAGTCTTTGCGCAGAACGGGAATGTCCACGGCGGACCGCACCGCCTTGAGGTGGCGCCAGTCCCCCAGGAAGAAGTAGCGTTCGGTCAGTACCGACACCGCCGCCGCACCGTTCCGGGCATATGTTGTGGCCAGCTCGGCCGGCCGGAAATCCCGTCGTATTATACCACGGGAGGGAGACGCCTTCTTGACCTCCGCGATTACGGAAACCCGCCCGGGAACCCGTATGGCTGCCGTAAAATCCT
>DYIG01000048.1:1897-9717 GCA_020723725.1 Thermaerobacter marianensis
CGGCGGGGACTCCATGGCCATGACGAAACGGTAGTGTCCGTACGAACCCAGTTCCGCAACCTCTGACATCTTTGCTGCCATTATCTGCTTGAGAATATCCCCCGACAACTCAGCCTCCACCTCCCTGTTTTATCCTGCCTGTGCCTCGCCCAGAGCCCCTGTTAGTCTCCGCAGGGCCTCCAGCTTGGCCATGGCCTGTCCACTATCGATAGATTCCGCCGCCAGGGCCACGCCTGCCTGCAGATCAACCGCCCGGCCCGCGGCAACCAGCGCTGCGGCGGCATTGGCCAGCACCACGTCACGCCGGGGCCCCTTCTCCCCCGTCAAAACCGCTGTAATCACCCCGGCGTTATACGGCGCATCCCCTCCTAAAAGGGCGGCGTTTGGGGCGCGCTCAAGGCCCATATCCTCCGGATATATGGTTGAGGTCACAACCCCCGCCGCTGTGGCGTCACTAATCACTGTCGGGCCAGAAAGGGATATCTCGTCAAGGCCGCCCGCGCCGTGTACGACCAGAGACCGTTTCGTACCCAGCCTGACCAGAGCGCGTGCCACGGGCTCCGTCAGGGAGGCGCTGTACACCCCCATGACTTGGGCCTGAGCCCCTGCCGGGTTCGTCAGGGGGCCAAGGATGTTGAAGATAGTCCGAATGCCCATCTCCCTCCTGGGAGCGGCGGCGTGCTTCATGGAAAGGTGCAGGCGGAGCGCGAAGAGGAACCCTATCCCCACCTCATCCAAACAACGCCCCACTTCCTCGGGTGATAGTTCCAGGTTGACCCCCAGCGCCTCCAGGACATCGGCGCTGCCCGTCCGGCTGGAAACGGACCTATTGCCGTGCTTGGCCACCGGCACACCGGCGCCTGCCACCACAAAGGCCGCAGCGGTGGAAATATTGAACGTGCCCGCCCCGTCCCCACCGGTTCCACAGGTGTCGACCACGAATCCCTGGTGGTGCGGCACACGTGTGGCCCGGGCACGCATCGCCCTGGCGGAGCCGGTTATTTCCTCGACCGTCTCGCCCTTCATCCTCAGGGCGGTGAGGAACGATCCAATCTGGGCGGGTGTGGCCTCTCCCTCCATAATAAGGTTCATGGCCTGCTCCGCCTCGTCCTCGCTCAGGTGGACCCCCTCAACCAACTTAGCAATAAACTCCTTCACCGAATGACCCCCTCTCCCCGCTCCGCGGTCACTTTCAAAAAGTTCGCCAGGATCCGTTTCCCGGCTGTGGTGAGTATCGATTCCGGGTGGAACTGCACCCCTTCAACGGGGTGTTGCCTGTGCCTCATACCCATAATAAGCCCGCTCGCGGTCTCACAGGTAATCTCCAGACACTCCGGCAACCCCTCGCGTTCAACGATAAGCGAGTGATACCGCGTGGCGATGAAGGGGTTCTCCACCCCCTCATATAGTCCGGTGCCACGGTGAAAGACCTCCGAGGTCTTCCCGTGCATCAATTCCGGAGCCCTTATCACCCGGCCGCCATAGGCAATGCCTATCGCCTGATGCCCCAAACAGACCCCCAGGATGGGCGTCCTCTCTCCCATCTCCCGGATGAGGTCAACAGAAATCCCTGCATTCTCCGGCGTTCCCGGTCCGGGGGAGATGACGATGCCTTCCGGATTCATAGACCGCACCTCGTCAACGGTTATGGCGTCATTACGGAAGACGATCAAGTCCGCACCCAGTTCGGCCAGGTACTGGACCAGATTATAGGTAAAGGAGTCGTAGTTATCCAATACCAATATCATGCCCCTCGTCCTCCCTTCTCGGCCATCTCCACAGCCCTCACCAGCGCCCGTGCCTTGTTCATACACTCCTCCCATTCAGCCTCAGGCTCCGAATCGGCGACTATCCCGGCCCCGGCCCTTATGAAAACCCTGCCCCGGTTAACGACAAGCGTCCTGATGGTAATGCAGGTATCCATATTCCCGGTGAAGCCGAAGTACCCGACACAGCCACCGTAAGGGCCGCGTCGCGTGACTTCCAACTCATCGATTATCTCCATGGCACGTACCTTCGGCGCGCCGGTAAGGGTACCAGCAGGGAAGCAGGCGGCCAGGGCGTCGAAGGCGTCCTTCCCTTCGCGAAGGGTGCCCCGCACATCTGAAACCATGTGCATGACGTGGGAATAGCGCTCCACCCGCATCAAATCCGAGACATGCACCGTGCCGGGCGCCGATACCCGGCCGAGGTCATTCCTGCCGAGGTCAACGAGCATGACGTGTTCCGCCCTCTCCTTCTCACTGGCAAGCATCTCCGCTTCCAGCGCGGAATCCTCCTCCCCCGATCCGCCACGACGGCGCGTACCGGCAATGGGCCGGGTTTCCGCCACCCCGTCCTCCACTCTCACCAGCATCTCCGGGGATGACCCGACAAGCTGCATCTCCCCGAAGTCCAAGAAAAAGAGGTATGGAGAGGGGTTGAGCGCCCGTAAGGACCGGTAGAGCTGGAAGGGCTCCACCCTCAAGGGCCGTTCCTGTTCGACGGACAACACCACCTGGAAGATATCCCCCGCGCGGATATATTCCTTGGCTTTATGAACGCTATTAATAAAGGACTCTCTGTCCGGCCTCACCACCGGTTCATCATCACGGGCAGGATCCAGGCCCATATCGGAACCCGCGGAAGGCTTGAACTGTCCCCCCTGGGTTTGCGCGCCGCCAAAGCCCAGCAGAACCGAAGCGATCCCTTTTATCTTCTGCACCGAGCGCCTGTAGGCCTCGCGGTTGGCCGCTTCATCGCCGCCGACCGGGGTATTGGCCACAACCCACACCTTGTGTGTGAGGTGATCGAAGGCAATGACGATCTCGGTCGCCACAAACCAGGCCTCGGGTGCGTTGTAAGTGGCAGGGGGCGGCTCGGGCAGGCGTTCCAGGTGACGTACGATATCGTAGCTGCAGTACCCTATCGCCCCGCCATAGAACCGGAGCGGCGGCGGCGCGGCGGGATTAATGCTCCCCATGAGACGACGCATGGTCTCCAGAGGATTCCCGCCGAATTCCCCTTCCAAATACCCCAGCCTCTCTACCGCACTTACTTTTGTTAATCCGTCATGGGTAACGGCGGAAAAGAGCGGCGAGAACCCGATAAAGGAGTAGCGGCCAACCCTCTCCCCCCCTTCGGCGCTCTCCAGAAGGAAACTGGGGGCTGGTGGGTTCAGTCGGCGAAAGGCGGAGATGGGCGTTTCCATGTCGGCGACAAATTCGCCCCAAACCGGAACGATGTTGACTACGTCCTCAGCAGCCCTGTGACAGAACACTTCTTCGTCCGGCGTGACGGTAACCATCCCGTGAATCACTGACTCCTCCGCCCGCACTGGAACATCACCCCTATGGCTCGTTGACCACAAACACAAACAAAAAAGCCTTTCACCCAAACGTTGGGGCGAAAGGCCGTTTCCGCGGTGCCACCCAAATCACCGACGGGCATAACGCGCACCCGCCGATACTCTATCCCCGGTAACGGCGGGGGTCCGTCCACTCCTACCTGCGGTATGCCATCGAAGCGGCTCCTCCAGGGCCCATTCGGCTATCCCGGCCCACCGGCTCGCACCTCACCCGGCTCTCTGAGGGGTCCAAGTCTAGCGTACTAATCCCTGTCATCAGCATTTTTTGCCATTATTAAGCTGTGCCTCCATTATATTGGCTCCAATCCCCTAGGTCAATGATTAACACCGGAAAAACAGGGAATGATACGGCTGTGGTAACAACCATAACCAGCCAAGGAAAGGGGGTGACCCTGCATGTCCATGAGGGATTACGATCTGGTCAATACCTTTTTAAGGGATAAGAGGACGGTAATTAACAAGATGAACTTCTATGCCAACCAGGTTAGCGACCCGTCACTAAAGGCGCTGATCCAGGACTGTGCCAACATCCATAACCGTCACGTCCAGATTCTCAATGAGGCCCAGAGCCGTATCGCATCCCAGCCCGGCCAGGCCCCTGCCTACGCCACTGCCGGTCAGTCCGGTTTTGCCGGTGCGTCCTGGGGGGCCTATACGCCAATTTCCTGATTAATAAAAGGGGAGGTGATTTTCTTTGTTGCGTGATCAAGATGTTGTCGAGGATCTCTTGAAGGACGAGCGTTTTCTTAACGTTGCCCTAACCTGGTCTTCAGTGGAGGCTTCTCCTCAGGTCAAGCAGACCATGCTCAGCATCCAGAGGGAGGAGCAGGACATCCATACCCGGATCTTCCAGTTCGCCCAGCAGAAGGGTTGGTACGCGACCATATGGGGTGATGCCGGTCGCCAGCCTGGAGCCGCCCAGTACCAGCCTGCTCCGCAGGGCTTTTACTAATCAACTTTAACCTACGATTTACAAGCGTCGAGCGTTTTGTTCCATTGCTCGGCGCTTTTTATTATGTTAATTGGCAAGAGGGCAATTCTTGAAACCCAATCAGAATTTCAGAAAATCTGATTTTCTGATTGTGATAAAAGAGCCCTATGCACATCTGTTGGATAAACGGTCCCGTGATATCACCCATTGACCCCTCGGTTCACCATAAACTGGGCCGCCACCGACCCGGCAAGCGCCCCGGCAAGCCCCAAAACTACACTCGCGGCAATATAAAACAGGGCCTTACGGTATTCCCCCGATCGAAATAGGTTCAAACACTCAACGGAAAACGTTGAAAAGGTCGTGTAGGCACCCAGGATCCCGGTTGTCAGCATAAGCCTCACGGATGCCGGTATCGGCCAGTGCAACCCCACAGTGTACAGGAACCCCAATACAGTTGACCCCGACACATTGATAATGAGGGTTCCCCAGGGGAAGATAACGCCCCCTACAGACCCCGTAACCCAGTTGGAAACCAGGTAACGCATTACCGCGCCCAAGGCACCCCCTGCAGCCACTGCCAACAACACCCGACCACCCCTTACATTATTAGCAGGTCATTTAGCAAGCCGTCAAACCGGGTGCGAATCGCTTCCCGAAGGGGCTCAAGCCCGGGGCCGGAAAGGTCGGGATCCCTGTCGAGGAGCGCAAATGCCTCCCGCCGGGCGTACTCCATCAAACGATAATCGCGGATAGGATCGGCAAAAACAAACTCCGGCACCCCGTGCTGCTTTGTGCCCAGGAAATCGCCCGGCCCGCGGATGGCCAAATCCTCCTCGGCTATGATAAAACCGTCTGTGGTGCGAGTCAGGATGTCCAGCCTCTTCCGCCCCTCCTCGCTCTGCGGGTCCCCTATAAGCAAGCAGTAGGAGCTATGCTCACCGCGGCCCACCCTGCCGCGCAACTGGTGGAGTTGTGCCAGTCCGAACCGGTCCGCACCCTCAATAACGATCACATTGGCGTTGGGCACGTCGACCCCCACCTCGATCACGGTTGTGGACACAAGGAGGTCTAGCTCGTGCCCCCGGAAGGCGGCCATGACCCCTTCCTTCTCCGCAGGCCGCATCCTTCCATGTAGGAGGCCGATGCGGAACCCCGGCAGGGCGTGCTTCAATCTTTCCACCCATTCGGTGGCTGACGCCGCCTCGACGGCCTCCGACTCCTCCACCAATGGACAGACGACATAGGCCTGCCGCCCCTCGGCCAGTTGGCGTCTGATAAACCCGTAGGCGCGCCTTCTGTCCCTGCTAGTCAACCAATATGTTGTCACCGGTTTCCGGCCAGGGGGGAGTTCATCTATTACCGAGAGGTCCATCTCCCCATAGACGGTTAAAGCCAACGTGCGCGGTATGGGGGTCGCCGTCATGGCCAACACGTCGATGGCCTCCCCTGCCCCCTTGACTTGCAGGAGCCCCCTCTGACGCACGCCGAATCGGTGCTGTTCATCAGTTACCGCCAGACTCAGCGCCCGGAAGACAACCCCTTCCTGAATCAGGGCATGCGTTCCGACCGCTATCTGCAGGTTTCCGGCGCTCAGACCGAACAGGGCCTGCTCCCTCTCCTCCCGGCGCTGGCTCCCGGTGAGAAGGGCGATCCGGACCCCCAATGGGGCGAGCAGCCGCCTCAGGTTGTAGTAATGCTGCTCCGCCAATATCTCCGTCGGGGCCATTATGGCGCCCTGATAACCGCTTTCAACAGCCTTGAGGAGGGCAGCCGCCGCGACAACGGTCTTCCCCGAACCCACGTCTCCTTGAAGCAACCTGTTCATGGGGTGCGGGCTCTCCATGTCCCGCTTTATTTCCGCGATTACCCGCTCCTGGGCGGGCGTGAGGCTAAAGGGCAGTTCTGCCAGGAATCGGCGGCCGAGGGGACCGTCCGGCCGGTGGACCAAACCGCCACTGGTCCGATGCGTGCGCTGGCGCAGGAGGCCGAGCCCAACCTGCATCACAAAGACCTCTTCAAAGGCCAGGCTTTTCCTGGCTCGGGTCAGATCATCATGGGAGGCGGGGAAATGGATGCTCCCCCAGGCGGAGGATGCGTCTTTCAGACCCAAACGGCGGCGGATTTCCTCCGGGACGGTGTCGGGTATGGCCCCGGCAACGTGCTCCAGAACGTAGCTTATCAATGAACGCATGAAACGTGGCTGGATACGCCCCAGGCTCGGATAAATGGGTACCAGTCTGCCCGCATGCAAACCGTCCGTTCCATCCGCCAATTCATAATCCGGATTCGCCATACGTAGTTCTCGCGAAAAACGGTCTACCTTACCAGAGAGAATGACACGCGCCCCAACCTTAAAAAAGGTCTTCATCTGGGGACGGTTGAACCAGACACCGACAAGTGTGGCCGTCCCGTCGGTTACCGAAACGCGGGTGATCCGCAGACCCGGTCGGGGCGTCACCTCCTGAATTGCTGAGACCCTCCCCTGAACTGTCCCCACGGCACCCTTTTCCAATAACGCTATCGGCTTGAAGACCGTCCGGTCCTCATGTCGCCGTGGCAGTATACGAAGGAGGTGCCCTGCCGTTAGTATCCCGCGCCGACCAAGCTCGGCGGCCCGGGCCGGCCCTACCCCCTTCAGGTATTGAACTGGCGAATCCAGTGAAAAGGTCCGCATGTGTTCATTTTGCAAAAGCCATTGTTAGATGACAACTGCTGTGCTAGACTACTCTTTGTGCCGTTGGACATTCAACGGCGGTTCAATATATTTGCCGGAGGGGTTTATCCGTGTCTCGCAAATGCGCCATATGCGGTCGGGGTCCGTCTACAGGAAACGCCGTCAGTCACTCCAACAGGCACACCAAGCGCCGCTGGCTTCCCAATCTCCAGCGCGTGCGCGTCCTTGACGGCAAGACGCCGCGCAGAACGCTCATCTGCAGCAGGTGTCTCCGCAGCGGTCGGGTCGAACGCGCGATTTAACCGGTCTTAGGATCGGTTGCCTGAACCGGAAACGGACCGTAATACGTTCATCAAAAATGCGGGAAGCCGCAAATAAAGTATCCGCATTGGAATCACCCTCTCTTGTTCAATAATCCCGGAGCAGGGTTAGGCCTATAATTGCTGCCAGCAAACCCAGTGACACCAGCCATATCCATACTGGCAAGTAAACCAGGGCCAAAAGGATGCCTGCAAACAGGAGGCCCCCACCCAACAGTCTTCGGACAGACGGCTTGAACCCCCAATGGAAAGACCGCATCTTCATTCGGATGCCTCCCCCCCGATTCGTCTTGGCACATTCTGCTCTACAGTATATTCCCCTTACCACCGGGTGGTTTCAGCCTGCCGAATCTCCTGAAGATACGCCCTGTAGCGATCGAACCTGCCCGGATCGATTTCGCCCTTCTGCGCGGCTAAGGCCACCGCGCAACCCGGCTCCCCGGCGTGCAAACACCCCCGAAAACGGCAGCCCTCTGCATGGAGCCGGAATTCGGGCATGAGGCCGGGCAGATCGCTGCTGGGGATTACGGTAAGGTCCACGCGGCT
>DYIG01000049.1:0-9337 GCA_020723725.1 Thermaerobacter marianensis
CGGCATGATTTCATGGATACGGGGGTGAGGCCTTCCGAAACGGAAGGGTTAGTGAACTACCCAAGAACGGCTATTGGGGTGGAGGTCGCCGCCCTGTTCATTGAAGAAGGGCCGGAGGAAATCAAGATTAGCCTCAGGTCCAACAGCAGGGTGGATGTGAGCGCCGTGGCAGGTCATTTTGGGGGCGGGGGTCACGCCAGGGCTGCCGGGTGCACTGTGAGGGGCAGCCTGGCCGATGTGAAGAATCGAGTCTTGCCCGTGTTGCGGCAGGCTGCTTCGGCGAAGCAAGGGGCGGGTCCATTTGAGTGATAGTCTGGATGGGATCCTGAACCTTATCAAACCCCCCGGAATGACCTCTCACGATGTCGTTGACTACGTAAGGAAAATGTTCAAGATAAAGCGTGCTGGACATACCGGGACGCTGGACCCCGGGGCTGTTGGCGTGCTGCCTGTGTGTGTTGGGAGAGCGACAAGGGCCAGCGAATACCTTCTGGGCAGCGACAAGGTGTACCGGGCAGTGATGATCCTGGGCATGACTACTGATACCTATGATACCCAGGGTAAGATCGAGTCTGAGACTGACGCCTCGAATGTATCGCTGGCAATGGTGGAAAATGCCCTGGAGGGGTTCCGCGGCTTGATCTTGCAGGCGCCGCCGATGGTCTCTGCCGCCAAACATAAGGGCCAAAGGCTTTATGAGTTGGCCCGAAAGGGCATCGAAGTGGAGCGGGAGACCCGCCCGGTAACGGTATATTCCATCGATATTGTCGATTGGCAGCCCGGCCGACAGGCGCGTGTGATCGTCGACATCACGTGTTCAAAGGGGACTTATGTGCGTTCGATTTGCCACGATGTTGGCCAGGTCCTTGGTTGCGGGGCCTATCTCCATTTCCTGGTGCGCGTGAAACACGGTCCGTTTTCCATTGGTGAAGGGGTTACTCTGGAGGAACTAACGGCTGCTGAGGGTGGTCTTAGATACCTGATACCCCTGGAAAGCGCCCTCTCCTTTATGCCCCGGGTTACCCTGAAGGGCGAAGAAGTTAAAAGGGTTTTTAATGGTGCGAGGCCGGGCCCCCGCCCTGTCACGGACATAGCCGGGCTCAATGGGGCGCCTGTTGCTTCCAGGCGGGTGAGGCTCCTTGACCCCGAAGGGAGGCTTGTCGCCGTAGCACGGGTTGAAACCCAGGGTGGCAGCCAGGTTGTCGGTTTGCGTCCGGAAAGGGTGTTTGGGGGTAATGCCGGTGGTTAGGGTGATGGCAATAGGATTTTTCGATGGCGTTCACGCCGGCCACCGGCGCCTGTTGCAATCGCTGGTTCGCAACGCCAGGGAAAAAGGGGCGCGGGCGTCCGTGCTCACCTTTGAACCCCACCCGGATCGGGTCATAAAAGGCCAGGCTCCGCCTTTGTTGACAGACCTTGAGGAGAAGAAGGAACTGATCGCCAGTATTGGTGTAAGGGAGATCGTTGTCAGGGGATTCACTCCCGAGCTTGCGGCCCTTTCGGCCGATGAATTTGTGGAGCGGGTTCTGTGGCCGGAGTTCAACCCTGCCGAAGTGTATGTTGGCTATAACTTTACCTTCGGGCGAGCCGGTTCGGGGTCGCCGAGGCTGTTACGGCTGTGGGGAGATCGTCTGGGTTTTATGGTCAGGGAGTTCCCGCCAGTGTTGCTGGATGGAGAACCTGTCTCAAGCACCATGATTCGCGGTCTCATTGAGCAAGGGGATGTCTCACGGGCGGCGCAATGCCTCGAAAGGCCATATTCCCTCTCGGGAAAGGTGGTTCCAGGGGACGGGCGGGGGGCCCAGTTGGGTTTCCCCACCGCGAACATTGAGGTTCCCACGGGGCGTTGCCTGCCAGCCAACGGGGTGTACGCGATCAGGTTTGAACTGTTGAGTCAAGGGGTGGTTTTATCCGGCGTGGCCAACCTGGGCGTTCGGCCTACTTTTATCAGCGCGGATCGTTCCTGTTCACCATGTCTGGAGGTGCATGTATTCGATTTTACGGGAAATCTTTATGGTGAAGCCGTGCGCGTTTCCTTTATCGGGCGCATCAGGGGTGAACACGCCTTCAGGTCCGCTGAGGAACTCAAAGGGCGTATTGGTTTGGATATCCAGGAGGCCAGGAATTTGCTTGCTTGCCCAAAGGCTATGTGTTAGAATTTCGGCGGTGTATTTCCAGGGGAGGTTCTTTGATGCTGAACATTGAGAAGAAGACTGAAATCATAAACGAGTATCGTCGGCACGGAATGGATACCGGCTCGCCGGAGGTACAGATAGCCCTTCTGACAGAGAGGATCAATCAGCTGACAGATCACTTGCGCCACCATTCGAAGGATTTTCACTCACGGCGCGGACTGATGAAAATGGTTGGCCAGAGACGCAGACTGCTTAATTACCTGAAAGCCACAAACAGCAAGAAGTTCAACGAAGTGGTGGAGAGGTTGGGTTTGAGGGTAAAATAAGGCGGTTGGTTCCGCCTTTTCTTCTTTTGCTGGCGTCTTTTCCCGTCCTTTCAGCCTGGCCCCCAATCATAGAAGGAGGAAAATTATTTGCTCGATAGGAAACAGTTTAGCTTTGAAATCGCGGGTCGTCCTTTGTTGGTCGAGACCGGCGAGTTGGCGCGTCAGGCGAACGGTTCGGTTCTTGTTTGCTACGGAGAGACTTGCGTACTCGTAACCGCCGTTGGCTCCAGGGAAGCACGGGAAGGAATCGATTTCCTCCCTTTGCGTGTAGATTTCGAGGAAAGACAGTATGCGGCAGGCAAGATCCCCGGCAGCTTTTTCAGGCGTGAGGGGAGGCCCTCGGAAAGGGCCATACTCTGCGGCCGGTTGATCGACAGGCCCATCAGGCCACTGTTCCCCAAGGGTTTACGTAATGAGGTTCAGGTTATGGCTACGGTGCTTTCATTTGACGGGAACAATTTCCAGGAGTTATGCGGGATCTTGGGGGCGTCTTTAGCGCTTTCCATTTCGGATATCCCGTTCCAGGGGCCAATCGCTGCAGTCATGGTCGGTATGATTGACGGGAAGTTCATCATTAACCCTGTGGCTGAGGATCTCCTTAAGAGCGAAATGGAACTCATGGTCGCCGGGACCAAGGACGCCATTATCATGGTGGAGGCCGACATGAATGAGATCCCTGAGGATAAGGTCATTGAGGCCATTGAGTACGCCCATGAGGAGATAAAGCGCCTGGTTGCCTGGCAGGAAGGCATAGTCGCGGAGATAGGGTTGCCGAAGATGGAGTTCACGCCTCATTCCATCAGCGCTGATTTGGAGCGGCGGGTTCGGGATGAAGGCACTTCCGTCATCAAGGCGGCGCTTTTAAACCCTGACAAGCAGGAGAGGGAGCTGGCCCTCGCTGAAGCGCGCAAGCAGGTCAAGGAGGCGGTCCTGGCCGGTTTCGCAGAGGCGGCCCAGTTGGGTGAGGCTGCTGCGAGCGTGTCTGACAAGGATATCGAGGCTGTTATAGGGGACATAGAGAAAGAGGAAATGCGTCGGCTGATTCTGGAGGAAGGGCGGCGCGTCGATGGGCGTGGCCTGACGGAGATTCGGCCGATATACTGCCGTGTGGGGCTCCTGCCGAGGACACACGGTTCCGGGCTTTTCACGCGAGGACAAACACAGGTCCTCGCGGTGGCGGCTCTGGGTTCAGTGGGTGGCCGCCAGGAGATGGATGCTATTGGTGAGATAGAGGAATACAAGCGCTACCTTCACCACTACAACTTCCCCCCGTTCAGCACCGGAGAGGTCAAACCCCTGCGGGCACCAGGTCGGCGTGAGATCGGTCACGGGGCACTTTCCGAGCGGGCGCTGGCTCGCATGATACCGCCAAGCGAGGAATTCCCCTACACGATACGTCTTGTTTCCGAGGTGCTGGAGTCCAACGGGTCTACGTCGATGGCATCGGTGTGCGGCAGTACACTGGCGCTGATGGATGCCGGGGTGCCAATCAAGCGTCCGGTGGCGGGGATCGCGATGGGGCTTATCAAAGAAGGAGACAAGGTTGCGGTCCTTTCCGATATCCAGGGTATTGAGGATCACCTGGGGGATATGGATTTCAAGGTTGCCGGCACACAGAACGGCGTTACCGCCATGCAGATGGATATCAAGATCACCGGTGTTAATCGAGAGATCCTGAAGAAAGCCCTTGACCAGGCACATGAGGGGCGTATGTACATTCTGGGCAAGATGCTTGAGGTCATGCCTGAGCCGCGCGCGGATCTCTCACCCCATGCCCCCCGTATTATTATCATGAAGATTCACCCGGACAAGATTCGGGAGGTCATCGGGCCCGGTGGGAAGATGATAAACAAGATCACGCAGGAATGCGGGGTCAAGATAGACATAGAGGACGACGGCAAGGTCTATATATCCGGCTTGGTTGATGGCGGGCAGAAAGCCTATGACATGATCAGGGATATAGTCAGGGACCCGGAAAAGGGTGAGATCTACCTCGGAAAGGTCACCAGGCTGCAGTCCTTCGGTTGCTTTGTGGAGATTCTTCCGGGTAAAGAGGGCCTGGTTCGCGTTGCCGAGCTTGATACCGAATACGTCCCCAAGGTTGAAGACGCTGTTACGGCCGGTGATCTGATTCTGGTAAAGGTTATCGAAATAGATGATCAGGGCAGGGTTAACCTTTCCCGGAAGCAGGCCTTACGGGAAAAACCGGAGAGGAAGGATGAAGAGGTGCGGCAGCCGCGTCCTGAAGGCGCTTCCAGCCCTGCAGAGGGTGGCGAAGGGGCGCCTCGCCGCGGAGGGTTCTCCGGGGGCGGGGGACCAGGCAGGCGGAACGGTTCCGGTGGTTTTGGCGGTGGCGGGCCGAGGCGCGGCAATTTCGAGCGCAGCGGTAGCAGGGAGCCGAGAGGCCAATAGGGTATGAGGGTGTTTACCTATCACAAAAGTGTCCTGCCCAGCGGTTTGCGCGTTGTCACTGAAGAGATCCCGCACGTGCGTTCAGTTTCCATTGGCATATGGATGGGTGTTGGTTCCCGGCATGAGACGGATGATCAGGCCGGGATATCGCACTTCATCGAGCACCTGCTTTTTAAAGGGACGGAAAAACGTAGCGCCAGAGAGGTGGCCGAGACGATGGACGCCATCGGCGGTCACCTCAATGCCTTTACCGGGAAGGAGTACACCTGCTACTACGCCAAGGTTTTGGACGAACACTTCGATACAGCCGTCGACCTTCTTTCGGATTTAGTTCTGCATGCCAAGCTTGATCCGGCGGATGTCGAGAAGGAACGTAACGTCATTCTCGAAGAGATCATGATGTATGAGGACTCGCCGGAGGAGTTGTCGCACGACATGTTTGCGCAGGCCATCTGGCCGGGCAGCTCGCTGGGTCGGCCCATTCAGGGGTCGGTTGATACTGTTCAGAAAATCACCCCTTATAATATCCAGGGTTTTTACAGGCAGCACTACCTCCCCGGCAATACTGTCATCGCTGTTTCCGGGAATGTCAGCCATGAAAGGGTTGTGGAGGAGGTGGCCAGGAGGTTCCCCGAGGGGAACGGTTTAGGCCATGAGGGTGGTTCGGCAGCCCTTGATCAGGTTATCAAAGCCTCGCCGCAGAATGTCCTGCGGGAGAAGGACATAGAACAAGTGCATATCTGTATCGGCGCTGAAGGGCTCTCCTTGCGGGATGAGCGGCTGTATGAGTTACACCTTTTAAACAACATACTTGGTGGGGGGACCAGTTCCCGCCTCTTTCAGGAGGTGCGGGAAGAGCGCGGCCTGGCTTACTCCGTATATGCCTTTAATAGCTCTTATAGAGATGCCGGCATGGTGGCGGTTTATCTGGCTTCGGGCCCCGGCACGGTCGGGGAGGCGCTTGAGGTGGTGCGGAAGGAACTCTCCCGCTTTCCGCAGGAAGGTGTCAAGCCGGAGGAGCTTGCCCGTTGCAAGGATCAGGTCAAGGCCGGGCTTCTGTTGAGCCTTGAGAATACCTCCAGCCGGATGACCCACCTTGGGAAGGGTGAGCTCCTGAAAGGCGAGATCCTGAGCCCGGATGAGATAATCGATCGGGTGGAGCGGGTTACAGAGGAAGACATCGTTGCCTTAGCGGCGGAGATGTGGGATGAAGGTCGGCTTGGGCTTGCGGCTGTTGGTCCTATCGGCAAGGCGGCTGCCGATCTTACTTTGGAGGGGCGCAATGGAAAAACGGTCTGAAGGCGTGGATCGCTTAGAACATATTTTTCAACTGCAGGCCATGTTTGACGAGGACCTGGCCAAGCGCCGGGGTTTGGACTACGACCTGAGCACCTGGGTGCAGAAAGAGGTCCTGGCGATCATCTCGGAGCTGGGGGAGCTGCTTGATGAGGTCAACTTCAAGTGGTGGAAAAACCCCAAGCCGGTGGATAAGGGTGCCCTGTGAGAAGAGATGGTCGATATCCTCCACTTCTTTGTGAGCATTTGCCTGAAGGCGGGGTTTACTGCCGAGGACATCTACCAGGCCTATCTATCCAAGAATGAAGAGAATTTCCGTCGGCAGCGCGGGCAGTCCGACAAGCCAGGGTATGCCCTCCCGCATGGTGAGGGTGGGAGGCGGGGTTGAGGTTACGGGGCTGAGTGCGGTGCGGCGTGTGGCCCGTCCCGTTTCGCGGGTTGCCATAGGTCTCTTTTTTCACAATCAGAAAATCAGAAAATCAGAAAATCAGAAAATCAGAAAATCAGTCGAAAGCGGAAAATCTGCCCGGAAATTCCGACTTAACGGTGATATGGGGCTGGGGGGTTTCCTCTATGATGTGGCCGATGACTGAGGCCGAGGGTAGGCCTGCTTCTCTCAGGGCACTGAGCAGGGTCGGGGCCACTACGGGGCCGGCGGCAAAGAGGAGGCCGCCCGACGTCATGGCGTCAGCCAGCAGGAGACGGTGCGGTTCCGCGATATCAGGGTCCCAATGGACCTTGTCGCGGAGGAATTCCAGGTTCCTGCGCGTACCGCCGGGCGCGATCCCCATCCGCGCCAGATCCTCGACGCCGGGGATGATCGGTACGGACCCGAGAGAGACCTCTGCGGATACACCGCTGTTACGTAACATCTCCCATAGATGACCAAGCAGTCCGAAACCTGTGATGTCCGTGCAGGCATGCACGCCCCTGACGCCCCCGGCGCCCCCGACCTCACGGGCCACCCGGGCCGCCTCCCTGTTCAGGGTCAGCATGAGCTTAACCGTTTCTTCCGCGACTTTCGGGTTTGCCTGGTCGGCGCGCATGGCGGTGGTGGCGACCCCTACACCGATGGGCTTGGTGAGGATCAGCCTGTCGCCGGGTTTCGCCCCTCCCTTCCTGAGGATTTCTTCGGGGCGGGCCAGCGCGGTTACGGTCAACCCGTACTTGGGTTCGGGGTCCTGGATGCTATGGCCGCCCAGGATGGCAACCCCAGCCTCGGCGCACTTCTCAGCGCCGCCGCGTAGTATTTCAGCCAGGTGCTCAAGCCCCCCCTCCCTGGGGTAGGCGACAATGTTTAAGGCAAAGAGGGGCTCAACCCCCATGGCCCAGATGTCGCTGAGGGCATTGGCGGCGGAGATCTGGCCGAAGAGGTACGGGTCATCCACCACGGGGGTAATGAAATCCACGGTCTGGACTATGGCGAGATCCCGGTTGACGAGGAATACAGCAGCGTCATCGGGTGTGTCCAGGCCTACAAGGATGTTTTCCATTTTGAAAGCCGGTAGTTGGCGCAAGACCTGCGCCAAGTCCTGAGGACTGAGTTTGGCTGCTCACCCGGCACAGGAGACCATCTTGGTAAGGCGTACCTGCTCGCGCTTATCCTCAAGATCCATTCGCCACACCTCCCTTGTAATGGTATACCCCGGGGTGTATATTGGTAATTGATTAAGCCGAACCAATAATAGCATCAGGCGATGAGTTTCGGAAAGAAGGGGTGGTTGGTAGTGGTCAATGAGATGTCTTATGTGGTCAAAACGGCAAAACCCTTGGAGGACGCGTGCAGCGATTTCAAGGCGGTGATCCAGGAGAAGGGGTTCCGTGTGCTGGAGGATTACAATGTGCAGGGGATGCTTGCCGAAAAGGGGTTTGAGAGGGGCCCCATGCGGATTATAGAATTTTGCAATGCCCGTTTCGCGCACTCGGTTACTCAGGTTGAGAACCTGGTGAGCATCTTCATGCCGTGCAGGGTTTCGGTGTACACCGAGGGGGATCAGACGGTCCTGGCGACTGTGCGTCCGGCGGTGCTGGCAGGGCTGTTCCAAGGGGTTGATTTTAAGGGTATCCCCGATGAGGTTGACCGCATTGTGCTTGCGGCCATGGATGAAGCTATGCTCTCCCGGAAGGCCTGAACCCATGATATACTGCTTCTCGGGGTGTCGGAATGAGGGGGATACTGGCGAGGGGGCTCCTTTCGGCCGAATTGCAGGAGATAGCGTACAAGTTGGAGGCGGGGGAGCGGCTCTCCCGTTCTGACGCGGTCCGTATAATGAACACTAAGGACCTCCTCGGTTTAGGTCACCTGGCCGACACTGTGCGCAGGGTGCGCGCGGGCGACGAGGTATTCTTCAATAACAACGCTCACATCAATTACACCAATGTTTGCAAGCTCAATTGCCGTTTCTGCGGGTTTGCCCGCCGGGATGGGGAGCCTGGCGCCTACACTATGTCGCTCGATGAGGTGGAAGCCAAGGCCGTGGCCTATGCTTCCCAAGGTGTTCGTGAATTGCATATGGTCGGGGGCGTGCACCCCGACCTTCCATTTGAGTTCTATCTGGAGATGTTGGGCCGGATTCACAGGCGGCTCCCGGAACTTCATCTCAAGGCCTTCACGGCTGTGGAAATAGACCATTTCAGTTCGATCTCCGGGCTATCTGACAAAGAGGTGCTGATTCGCCTGCGGGAAGCGGGGCTTGGGTCGCTGCCGGGTGGCGGCGCGGAGATATTCGCCGACCGGGTGCGCCGACAGATCTGCCGCCCTAAAATAAGCGGCCAGCGCTGGCTGGAGGTCCACCAAACGCCGCATGAACTGGGGATCAGGAGCAACGCCACCATGCTGTATGGCCACCTGGAGAACGCGGAGGAACGGGTGGATCACCTGCTTGAGTTGCGGGAACTGCAGGACCGGACAGGTGGGTTCCAGTGCTTTGTTCCTCTGGCCTTCCACCCGGATAATACCCGGTTGGCCGGGGTGTCCGGACCCACGGGGTTTGATGACTTGCGGGTGGTGGCCGCCAGCAGGCTGATACTGGATAACTTCCGTTATATAAAGGCCTACTGGGTTATGCTCACCCCCAAGCTCGCCCAATTGGCGCTGTGCTTTGGCGCCAATGACCTGGACGGTACCGTAAGGGAGGAGAGGATTTATCACGCTGTGGGATCCAGTTC
>DYIG01000049.1:9347-9586 GCA_020723725.1 Thermaerobacter marianensis
TCCCCCCAGTCACAGGATGAAACCGATTTCCTGTTCTATATCCGCCAGATAGGGCGTGAACCGGTTGAAAGGGACAGCCTCTACAACCCGGTGAGGAGATTCCCTGCGGAGGGTCAGGCCGTTGGCTGAAGTGATCCGCCTTGGTTACCTGGATTTCCTTAACACCCTCCCTGTTTACAAGGGGATTGAGGGACTGGCCAGGCTAGACCAGGAGCCCCCTTTTGAATTCCGGTTCAGGG
>DYIG01000050.1 GCA_020723725.1 Thermaerobacter marianensis
CCGCACAACATTACCGTCCCGGTCCTTCTCCCAAATCCTCTCCAATGCGGCCCAACTGCCAACGTCGTCCCAGGCAAAGTCCACCGGTATGACCACACACCCCTGGACCTTCTCCACGACCCCGTAATCGAAAGACAGCCTTGGCAAGGAAGCGAACTGCCCCCTGATCTCAGAGGTCCAGGCCCCTCCGTCCATCGAAGCCACCATGCGTGTCATGGCGTCGTGGAGCCAAGGCAAGTGCAGTTTAAAGAGGTCGAGCAGTACGGGCAGCCTTACGGCAAACATCCCGCTGTTCCAAAGGTAGTTTCCAGCCTCCAGGAAGGACTCAGCCCTCTCCGCTGTTGGTTTCTCAACAAAACGCACAACGTTTTTGACAGGCCACCCGTTGATCACCGCTGTCGTTTCACCACATTCGATGTAACCGTAGCCGACTTCTGGCCGGTCCGGGTTGATCCCCAGGAGCACCAGGCTGGCGCCGAAGGCCGCCTGGGCGGAGGCCTTGATGGCCGATAGAAAGCGCTCCTCGTTCCCGATCACATGGTCCGCCGGCAGGATCACCAGGGAGACATCGGGGTGGCGCCGGTTGATATGCAAAGCGGCCAGACTGATGCAGGGAGCGGTATCGCGCCCGACAGGTTCAAGTATTAGGTTCTCCGGGCTCAGGGCAGGGAGCTGGCCAAGGGTCAAGTCCCTGTAATTCTCAGGGGTAACCACATACACCATTTCCGCAGGCACGATGTTGGTTACCCGCTTGAAGGTTTCCTGAAGAAGCGTACCGCCTGAGTTCAGGGGAAGGAACTGCTTGGGGAACCTGGCCCTGCTGCGCGGCCAGAATCTCTCCCCCTTCCCGCCAGCCATGATCAGTATGGCCAGCCGTTCTATGGTCAGGGCAACCACCCCCGAGAAGCTTATCTCGGGGATTCATATGAGAGTGAAGGGTTATTCATCACCCGGTTCCTATAACACGGATACCGTTTTTCTCAAGGAGGGCGGTCGTAACGCCACGGCCAGGGCGGGTAACGCCTTCAAAAGCCCCGTTAAACACGGCGCTCTGGCCACAGGAAGGGCTCCGTTCCTTGAACAGACACCAGGAGGCATTGGCCGCTCTTGCCAGGTGGAGGGTTTCACGGGCACCGCGCAGGAAGGCATCCGTCACGTCCCTGCCTTCCCTGTCAACCACCCGGGCCCGGCCATCAAGAACACCTTCCCCGTCGCCTCCCTTGATCTCCGCGGGCGGGCGCGGCGTCGGAAGCCCTCCCAACTGCTCCGGACACACAGGGACTGCGCGCCCGGCAGCCAGCAGCGACAGAACCAACGGGTCGGGGCAAGCCCCCCCATCATAACGGCACTTCAAACCAGCCAGGCAGGCGCTTACAAGGCACTTCCCTGACGGCAAACCCTGTTCCAAATCCACCAGCTCACCCCGGGAAAAGATATACCAGAGAATAGGCCAGGCCGCCAAGGAAGGTTACGGAAACCGCCAGTATCCATATGATAAACCCGGTTGAACGAAACTCGACCATTCCGTGCCGGGGGGCGTTTATCTCCTCGGCATCAACAGGGAAACGCGATAGGGCCCTCTGGTGAACTCGAACGACGCGCATAGTATCTGCCCGAAGGGCGGCCAGACGTTCATCAACGGAATGTCGCTCCGGCACGGGATGAGGAGGTCTGCGTAACAAATTGTATATCCCTCCGCAAAATACAGGGAGGCCTAAAAGCCTCCCCGTAAGACAAACTTATTATCCCACTACTGGAACCGATTTACCCGTTAGCCCCTGTTCTCGGTCGTGGCCGGCATCTGCGTGCTCTGTGCGGCAATCAGGTCGCCGGAGCCCGTATTGACGAGCTTGTGCCAAACGCCAGCCGGGGCCAACACTATTGATCCGGCCTTCACCTCAATTGAGGCCTCGCTGCTGCCGTCGTCGAGGTAAAAGGTCCCTTCGCCCTGGATAACGAAAAAGATCTGATCACTGCCCGGATGCCGATGGTAATCCAAAACCTGTCCGGGGCGGAAGTAGTAGGTGTCAACACCCATCTGCTCAGTCTTCAGATTGGGGACCTTCCTCACTACTGTGTCCCTGAATTCGGCCCCATCAAGGACATTCACGTGTTTGACTTCAAGGGTTACCTCTTGCATATATGACACCCCTTAAAAGGTTAATTAGATATTGATCTCGAGTTTCTCGAGCATCGCTTTGTAGGCATTGGCATGCCTGAGCTCATGCCTGGCAACAGACTCGAAATAGCGGGCGATGTCCTCAAAGCCCTCTTCACGCGCTACACGGGCAAATTCAGGATACATGCTTTCGTTTTCGTAAGACTCCCCTTCAATAGCCGCCTTGAGGTTGTGCGCCGTTGCACCTGGCCAACCGAGATAAGCGAGGTGGGAAAGCGCGTGCGCCGTTTCATCAGCGGCTGCACGGGCAAAGGCTTCAGCCGCCTCCTCATTCCCCTCAGCCCTGGCCAAAATCTCATATGCTGTGTAGCGCCTGTTTGCTTGCGCTTCCCCGCCAAATGCAGCCTTCAGGTTAGCCTCTGTCCGGGAACCTGCCAGGCCCTCAACACCGTTGAATGGCACGAAATCCTTGGTCGAAGCCCCGCAAACAGGACATTTATCAGGAGCCTCACTGCCGAACGCAACGTGTTTACATTTCTTGCACTGCCATCTCATCTCAAAATCCCCCCTGTTTTATTTTTGCTCTTCCCTAGCACCTGAACCGGGGCCCTGGCACTCCCAGCAGTACCCATACAGGAGCAAGTCTATCCTGTCGCTGAGACGGTACTGCGTCATCCGGGATATCTCCTTATGCAAACGGGCTATGTCCTCGGATGACAGGTTGTCTATATCATCGACCCTGCCACAGGACAGGCAGGTGACATGGGCATGTGGTTCCGCGTTACCGTCATACCTGAAGTGCCCCTGGCCTGGGTTGAATTTTTGAACCAACCCTGCCGATTCAAATGTTTCTAGGGTCTTATACACCGTATTGAAACTCATAACCGGATGCGATTCCCTCACCTTTTCATAGATCTGCTCAGCGGTGGGGTGCGCTTTTGTCTGCCTCAGCATCTCGTAGATCACAAGCCTCTGGGGCGTCGGTTTAAGCCCTTTGCTTCTAAGAATCAACGCCGTTTCATTCATCGTTAACCCACCCCCTTCAGTTTAGCAATTTATCTTTGGACTATGGCTATCTTATGATAATACTTACTATCTGTCAATCCTTACTGCAGGCAATCATTTAAATTAGCTGGCAGGGGCTTTAAGGGGTTGTTTGGATGTTAGTGGCAGGAAACACGAATGCCGCAGGTTTTTCCCCACGGCACACGTGCGGCAACGGCTTATTTTTTATCAAGAAGCCGTGACTCCTCTTTCTACTTGTCCAGACAAATTCCTGCAAAATGCAGTTCTAGATATTTTAGTCGGCAAATTGAGTTCCGATTATATTATTGGTGGGTTAATTATGAGCCGCGGAAATGTTTCACGGAACAGCCCTGTCGCCCTTTTCATTGAAGAAACGGAATTCATTCCGGGTACGGTTTTGACCGCCACGCCGGAGCAAATGACTATTCTCATCCCGGATGATACTCCACCTCTCCAGGGATTAAAGGGATGGTCTACCCGGGTTCGCTTTGTTAACCAGAAGGGTTGCCACGACTTCATCGGGAAGATTATCGATCAAAGTTACTCACCGCCTGCCATCACACTGGAAATCAAAGAGGTTCAAAGCCGCCAACAGAGGGGTTACTTCCGCTGGGAAGTGGACCTCCCAGCAATATCAGCCACCAGCCCCTCTGACGTAAAAGAGTGTCGTTTGGTGGATATCAGCGGGGGCGGAGCCCGGATAATAAGCGACACTCCAATGGTTATTGGTGATGAGTTCGAACTGAGGTTCATCCTGCCCGACGGACCAATCGCCCTGCAATCCCGGGTGGTACGGAACGTACCCACTGACAAACGGCAACCCCGTTACGTTTATGGCGTAGAGTTTGTGGGCATAACGGATAGAGACCGAAACCGCGTGGTTAATTTTATCTTCTCTGAGCAGGCAAACTCCCGCCGGTTTGAAAAATAAAACGGAGGCCCTGCTGGGCCTCCTGCAAACTCAAGCTAGGAAGTAATGATCCCCGATGATACGCAGCACCGGGTGACTCCAAAGAAAAGAGCTCCAGCTTTTGGCCGGATTGAAGAAGAACAGCGCCCCGCCTGTCGGGTCCCAGCCAGCCAGGGCATCCCGGGCTGCCTGCAGGGCTGTCTGCGATGGCTGCAACCAAAGCTGGCCGTTGGATGCCGGTTCAAATTGCCCCGGGTCATATATAACGCCGGAGATCGTGTTCGGAAACTGGCTGCTTCTTACCCGGTTAAGCACCACGGCGCCGACTGCCACCTGGCCCTCATATGACTCCCCCCGGGCCTCGGCGTTGATCAGCCGGGCGAGCAGCATTACATCGTCGTTGCTGGCAGCCACCGAACCGCCGGACCACCCCGTGGTCTTGGCGGTGCTGACGGTTGCGGCGCTAGCGTTTGTGGTGCGGGTCGTTGGAACCCAGAGGATCTCCCCTACATATAGGTAGTCGTTCCAGCGGTGGTTGGCCTGTCGGAGGGAAGTTATGGTTGTCCCAAAGCGCTGGGATAGTTTCCACAGGCTGTCCCCCGACCGCACGGTGTAAAGAAAACCCCCATCTGCGCTGGCCGCGGTTGCCTGGTTTGGCAACAACGCTGTTATAATAGTTGCAGTTGCAGCCAATAATGTTGCCAGCGCCAAACTGAAATATCGCTTCCTCCTGAATGAAGAAACTTGGACGCCATACATCGGCGTTCACTCCTTTCTTCTGCCTGCGAGGTGAGCTGACGGGTTCGGTGAAAGGAAAAGACCTTCGGCCGCGGACCTGATGCGCGAACCGATTCACCCCTGACAGGGAGGACCGGGGGGTATCCCTGTCGGATATGGTTCCCCCGCCCCGCCGCCGTGGTTTAAAGGGTCCCACGGTCGGACAGGTTCGGCAGATTTCGCCACCAATAGTAGCCACGCCATTTGACAGGGACAATGCAAAATATCTGGTTTTATAACCGCATGTTGGCAATACGTAATGGAAGTGCTATCTCATTTAGCTGGCAATTTTGACGAATCCTTGTTTATGCAACCCTGCCTCGAGCCACTGCACGACCTGCAGAATCTCTTCTGGCGTCGCGCGACTCGCGGCATCCGTCAATGTTCGCAATTGACGGTTCTCCATTGTAAGGGGTTCTTCTGGAACTATGTAGCCCTCCGCCTCAAGCCATTCTTCAAGTTCATCCGTAATGTTGGAGCGGAACCGGGCCACCTTACCGGCCCGCAGGGCATTGATCAGGGTTGTACCGTCACCGTTAAGGGATTCGGCCAGTTCGGTTACCCGGTCAATAAAGGTGTCCGATATAGCGCCAGAGCGCTCCAGCGCGATCCGATCCACCGGCTTGCCGCGCCCGAAACGCCAGGCAGCAACCCATGCCCGGGTTACGGCGCAACGGCCCTCCAGCCGCCTGCATAAATCGGCATCGCCTATGACACCTGCGGCCGCACTGCTGCGCAGCAGGCCCTCGAGTTGGCCCAGGGTATTAATGCGCCATTGCTCCATCAGGCGATGGAGCAGGGGAAGATCGTCGCGTAACAGGTGGAACAAATGGATGTTCCCTTCTGGCTGCCAGGGGTCCACCGGCGGCACGCCCAGCAGGATGGCATAACTCTCCGGCCTGTGGCCGTCCGGTGCCGGCAGGGCCTCCATATGCGGCAACACGAAATCCTCCGCCTCAGCAGCCGGACCGAAGTTTTTCCTGATTAGGTCGATGTGGTGCGGCCGTGTTCCGGTGGCTCGCTCCCACAGTGCGAGTTCGTGTCTACGGGCACTGAGGTAGAAGACCTGCCTGCCTTCATCCCGAGCAAGCTGCGCCAGGCTATCTGCAATCCGGCCAAAGCGGTGCTCGTCGCTGGTGGTCAGAGCCTCATCCAGGAACAGCGGCAGCGCCTCGCGCCCTTGCTCCAGATGCCTTGTCCATGCCAATCGCGTGGCGAGCAAAAGCTGCATGCGGGTGCCGGAAGAGAGTTCCGACAGGCTCCGCAGGGCTTGTTGCCGCAGATCTCGGGCCATGAAGCCTTTATTTTCATCAAGCTCCAGGTCGAAGGCGTGGTTGGTGAAACGCCGGAAACGTTCGCGCGCGTCGCGCAGCACCTCCGGTTCGTGCTTGTTCTGGTACTCCTGCTCCACGATATCCAGCAAAAACTGCGCTGCCTCCGCAAACAGGGCTTCGTGGTATCTTTCCTCGAGGGACATCCGGGCCGCATCGACATCAGACATTGCCCGTTCCAGGCGGCTGTCACGGCCGGCCTCATTGAGGCGTGCGTGGATGGTGGTGAGTTCCCGCTGAAGATCTTCCCTTTCCTCGGCCTTGGCTCTGGTCCGTTCCAGATCCTGCTCCAGTACCTCATATTCATCTGCTTCCACGCGTTTCAGCAGCTCGTCTTCGCCTTCCAGGGCCTTGCGCCCCACGGCTTCACGGACTCGCACATTTGATAGCAGCTTCTGGTGTTCCCGCCAGTCGTCGAGCCGCTCACAACAGTCCGCCAGTTCAGCACCCTGGCCAGGTTTCAGACCCGCGCCTCGGAACAATTCGTCCTCATCCTTGTCGAGGTCCGAAAGATCCTCTTCCAGCCGCTTCTGCTCACGTTCAGCCTCGCGCAACTCGCGTTCGGCGTCATCGGCTTGCTCGTTACGCCGAGCCAGGTAATCCAGATGCGCCTCCAAGGCTTCCAGGCTCTCATCCGCATCAGGGGCCGCCTGCCAGCAACCGGCAAAACCCCGCATGCGTTCGACCAGCGCATCGATCTCGGTGTCCAGACGCTTAATGGCAATCCTTGCGGCCTCGCACTCCCGCTGGGCCCGCTCATAGTCCTGCACCAGACGCACGAAGCGATCCAGCGCAGCAGCTGTCAGTTCAGGATCAAACCCCAGTTCTTGACTCAGGGCCTTTTTCTGCTGTTGTAATTTTTCCAGTTCCTGATTAACTCGTGCAAGCCCGCGGCGTATGTCCATCGCCTTTTTATAACGGATGACCTGTTCTTGGAGCTCGTCCCGCCGGGCATCGATCTCCTGAAGGCGCGCTTCCACCTGTTCGCGCTGCCAGGCCTCAGGCGGTTCCAAACCGCTGCCTTCAAACCTCCGGCGGGCCGCAGCACCATCCTTACGCGACTGCACCAATGCCCACAACGCCCCGCTCAGGCCTAAAAAACCACCGATCAGGGCCAACCAGGCCCCCGCCAGATAAGCCGCCACCACGGCAAACAGACCACCCGCCGCGGCAACCTTCACCGCGCCAGTGAAGCGATCGGGGACACCCCCTTGACAGGCAATCCATGCCCTCAAGGCCTCAGATGCCCGGATGTGCCGGTCAATGATCGCCTGATCCGGCGCTTCTCCGGCTTCCTCCAGCTTGTCCACCAGTTCCTGACGACGACGTTCCGTCGTCTGCAACCGGGTGGCCAGGGCTTCCGCCATTGACACGCTTTTCGGATCGAGCTGCGGTATGTCCCGGTGACCGCCCAGCAAGGCCAACGCCTGCTTCTCAACCATGACCGCCTCTTCCAGGCGTTTCTGTTCCTGCTCGCGCTGGTCTATCTTACGCCTTGCCTGCTCCAGATCGCGGCTGCGCGCCGCCAACTCGGCCCGCCCGGGCCGGTGTTCACCCAGGCCGGTCTCCTGCAACCGGCTTCGCGCCGCGTCACGCCGCCGTATTTGGGCTCCGATTTCGCTCTGTAATTTGTGACGTTTTTGCTCCAGCACCTCGAGCCGCCTGAGTTCGTCGCCACGCAACAGCTGCATATTGCCGGGGTACTCCGCCAAGCCAGCTTCTATCTCCCGGCGTTCGCGCAGCACTTTCAATAAATCCAAAGCCTGCTCCAGGCAGCGTAACCGCGCGGCCGCCCTGTGCGCAGCTTCAATCCTGGATTCAAGCGAGGGGATTTTGGCTTCGTCTCGCCTGAGGGACTCGAATTGCGCTTCAACTTCACGCAGCGTTCTCTCCGCCTCCCGAAGACGATTCCTCTCGGTTAGACCGACCCTGGGGCGCGGCTCAAAAGGTCCCTCTCGACGCAGGGCCTTGAGGTCATAGCCGCCGCTGAGCGTGCGCCGAAGTTCAGCAACCAGGCGGTCATCACGTTGATCTGCCTGCAGCAGGTCTTCCATGGACAGCCAGTAACAGTAGAACTGGTCACGTTCAGGCAGGGCTGGTCGGGCAGATGGACGGCCGTCCAACTCCCACATTACTTCGCGTCCCGTCCGGCGCACCGTCCAGCGGCCGTTGTCTGATTCGAAAACGGCGGCCAAAGAGAGCGCAACCGGGTCGTCGCTGCGCGGTTCACCGACCAGGTAGCCAAGCGCGCGAACAAGGCTGCTTTTGCCCGCAGCATTGGGGCCGGTGACCATATTAATGCCCGGCTCAATGTTTTCCAGAACAAATCCCGGTTCGATCCCGGGCATAACCTGGATGTCGAGTCGAACCAGTTTCATGCCCCCACCTCTCGCTCTCGTTGGACCAGCATTTTCTCCAATAAACGGATGCCCGAACGGCGCAGCCACCCGGCTGCAGCCTCTTCATCCGGGGCCTTTGCGCGCAGCTCGGCCCAGCGGCCATCGCGGGCCTGGGCGCCCAGCCGTCGAACGGCCTCCGCCAGCAACGCCTGGCGATCGGGGTCCCCGGCTGGCCTGTCCAGCAAGAGCAATCGCCTGGCGAGGAGCCCCGGCGGATCGCTGCGCGCGGCCAGTTCCTCCAGGGGAATCTCCAGGCGCGTTGCAACTTCAATCCGTTCGATGAAGTAATGTGTGCCAGCCTCGCCGGTATGGATATGCTCGCGATCCTCTTGCGAAAGCAGCGCCGATGCCTCTTCCCCGAAACGGCTCTGCCCGACCAGGTTAACTCTCACGCCGACCGCCCTGGGCCGCCACAGTCCATGGGATACTCCCGCGTCCAGTTCTCGCAGGGCTTGGAGAAGCCGTATGCGCGCTTCCCCCGGTTCGGCAATCCCCGTAAGGTCAATGTCCAGGCACTCCCAGCGCAGGGGAGCCAAGACCTGCTGTTCGACCTTCCGGATGCGGCCATCTTCGATTGTTATCAGCCAGGGCCCCCGCGCCCCGGATTCACCCGGGTCCACGCCCGTGACCGAACCGAGGTAGCCGGATGGTTGCGCTGCCGTCAGGGCATCGGGTTTATGTATGTGTCCCAACAGCCAGCCAGTCAAACCGGCCGCTTCCAGCTCCCGGCTCGATACGGGGGCATATCCGCTGCCCGGCTGGTCACGGTCACAGTGCAACAGCCCCAGATTCGGGCCGGGTTGCCGCTCGAATACCATGCCGGCCAGCGGGCTCTCCGCAACACGAGCGGACGGATAAGACCATCCCCACAAAGTCAGGAACTCATTCCCGGCCTCAATCCGGATAGACTCCCACCTGCCGTCTCGGCCCAATAGGCGGAACCCCGTGATCTGGTCAGCCAGCCTGGGGAGCACCCGCACATC
>DYIG01000051.1:0-5065 GCA_020723725.1 Thermaerobacter marianensis
CTGGTTCCCCCGAACCTTTAAACTATATAGACGGTGTTGAGCTCCAGGTTATGCCGCAATTGTGGAGGGGTTACGGTGTCGGGCAGGGATGAACTTGTAGCGGTCATCGACTTTGGCGCCCAGTACGGACAGTTAATTGCCAGGCGGGTCCGCGAAGCTAGGGTTTATTGTGAGATTTTCCCTCATACGATTTCTGCCGAAGAAATCTCAAAGGGGAATCTCAAGGGGATCATTTTTAGCGGTGGCCCGGCCAGTGTATATGCGGAAGGCGCCCCCAGGGTGGACCCAGCCATATTCGATCTCGGGGTTCCCATACTCGGTATCTGCTATGGGATGCAGCTGTCGGCCCACCTCCTTGGCGGGCGGGTGGTCCGTTCGGAACGCCAGGAATTCGGCAAAGCCGTCATGGATGTCCTGGAAACGGACGGGTTGTTCGCGGGTTTTCCACCAAGCACCGGTGTATGGATGAGCCACGGGGACCATGTGCAGGAACCGCCACCGGGTTTCAACGTCCTGGGCAGGACGGATAACGCGCCGGTCGCGGCCATGGGCAACCCTGAAAGGCGGATATACGGCGTGCAGTTCCACCCCGAAGTCGTTCATACCCCCCTCGGTTCAGAGATGCTCAGGAACTTCCTCTTCAACATCTGCGGCTGCAGAGGGGATTGGACCATGTCGTCCTTCGTGGAGGAGACCATCAAGCAGGTGCGCGAGCAGGTGGGCGACGGAGAAGCTGTCTGTGCCTTGAGCGGCGGAGTGGACTCTGCAGTGGCGGCGGCGCTCGTCAACCGGGCGATAGGGGACCGGCTCACTTGCATCTTTGTCGACCACGGGCTCATGCGCCAGGGTGAAGCGGTTGAGGTGGTCAAGACCTTCAGGGAGCGGATGGGCCTTAGACTCCTTGCTGTGGATGCTTCGGCGCGTTTCCTGAACAGGCTGAAAGGGGTAACCGAACCCGAGGCCAAAAGGAAGATCATCGGCGAGGAGTTTATAAGGGTATTCGAGGAGGAGGCAGCGCAGCTCGGTGATATCGGCTTCCTTGTGCAGGGGACCCTTTACCCGGATGTCATAGAGAGCGGGACCGCTTCTGCCTCGGTTATAAAGAGTCACCATAATGTTGGCGGGTTGCCCGAGGATATGCGGTTCAGGCTGATCGAACCGCTCCGCAGCCTCTTCAAGGATGAGGTGAGGGAGGTCGGCCGCGAGCTGGGTCTCCCCGATGAGGTTGTTTGGCGGCAGCCCTTCCCGGGGCCCGGCCTGGCCGTAAGGATCATCGGTGAAATCGAACCGGAGAAACTGGGGATACTCCGCAGGGCAGAGGCCATTTTAACCCAGGAGATCCGCAGGGCAGGGCTGGACAGGCAAGTCTGGCAGTGGTTTGCTGTCCTCCCGACAATGCGTAGCGTTGGTGTCAAAGGGGACACCGTGGGGATTCGCGCGGTGGAGAGCCACGACGGCATGACTGCGGACTGGGCGCGCTTGCCTTATGATGTTCTGGAACGCCTGTCGTCCCGGATTGTGAACGAGATACCGGAGGTCACCCGGGTGGTTTATGATATAACCTCTAAGCCACCCGCTACGATCGAGTGGGAATAAAGGAGGCTGGGTTTGATGCATCCATTGGTTATCAGGTTTATTAAGGCTAGCCTTATCTGGTTTGCCCTGGCCAGCACCTTCGGTATGCTGCTTACCATACCGGCAACCAGGGACGCCCTTTTCGGACTGGGGGGGGTGCCGGGCCGGATGCACGGCCATATGATGCTCGCCGGTTTCATGTCCAACATAGTCATAGGGGTCGCCTATCACATACTCCCGCGCTTCCTCGGTCAGGAACTGCACAGCTATCCCACAGGTTATCTTCACTTCTGGACTGGCAACATAGGCCTGGTGGGACTGGCGCTGGCCTTTCTTATAAAAGGGGTGTCGGCCCTGCTGCCTGTGTTCGGCGTCACAGTGGGGGTCTCGTTTTTATTGTTTGTTTATAATATCTGGTCTACTTTTACCGCTTCCGAAAAGGGGGAAATGAGAGCATGATTCCTGTAAATCTACTCGAAAAGGTGGCCTTCCTTCCGGACAGGCCTGCGTCCCAGCTGGTCCACGACTCCGACGACATGCGTGTTGTGGTGTTTGGCCTCGAGCCGGGGCAGGTTGTGTCGGCTCACGTGAGCCCTTCTTCAGTTCTTATGACGGTGGTCGAGGGCAGTGGGACCTTCCTGGTTAAGGAGGGTGTCCGCGAAGTGAAGGCGGGGGATGTTACCATTTGCGCCCCGAACGAGCCGCACGGCATGACGGCGGGCAACGAACGCATGGTCATCCTGGCGGTTATCGCGCCGTCTCCGATGTAACGTGTAACGACTTTTGGTGGCCTTATGTTAACTGTCAATGTGGAGGGTCCTTTTGAAACTCAATCTGAATTTCTGAATTTCTGAATTTCTGAAATTCTGAATTTCTGATTTGGCTATAGTACGAGAAAGGGGTGAGGTGTGTTGGCCGAACAGCCCATTCATGCGGGTATGACGATCAACGACGTAATAAAGAAATACCCCAAGACAATGCCCGTTTTCAATCGGTACCATTTTGACTCTTGCTGTGGTGGCGCCAAGACCATTGCGGAAGAGGCCGGTCACGTAAAGGCCGACCTCGACGAGGTCCTCGAAGCCCTGAACAAGGCAGCGTTAAGCTCCTAATGGCTCTAATTATGGCCGTTTGCGTCACTTCGTGTTAACATGGTGCATGGTTTTTGTGCCGTGGGAAAGGGAGCGGGGGGACAGAAGTGATAGAGCGTTACACACGGCCGGAAATGGGTCGCATCTGGAGCCCTGAAAACAAATACAGCAAGTGGCTTGACGTGGAGATATACGCCTGCGAGGCCTGGGCGGAACTCGGTGTCGTTCCCCGCGAGGCGGTGGAGGAGATCCGCGCCAAGGCCAGTGTGAACGTCCCGCGGATCCTGGAGATCGAGGCTGAAATACACCATGACGTTATTGCCTTCACCACCTCCATTTCCGAGCAGGTGGGGCCGGTTTCGCGGTACGTGCATTACGGCCTGACCTCCAACGACGTGGTGGACACGGCTCAGTCGGCTATGCTGGCGGAGGCTTGCGACCTGCTCATCCGCGACGCCAAGGCTCTCGCCGCTGCTATCAAGGAGCAGGCGCGGCGCCACAAATACACCTTGATGATCGGCCGGACACATGGTGTGCACGCGGAGCCGATAACCTTTGGATTGAAGCTGGCCGTCTGGTATGCTGAGATGCTTCGTAATGTCGACCGCCTCAAACGGGCGCGCGAGGTCATCGGTTACGGGAAGATCTCTGGGTCGGTTGGCACGTATGCCAACGTGGAGCCCTTTGTTGAGGAGTATGTCTGCGCCAAGATGGGGCTTAAGCCTGCGCCGGCGTCCAGCCAGGTCCTGCAAAGGGACAGGCATGCCGAGCTCCTGACCACCATGGCGGTCGTTGCCGGGTCCCTGGAGAAGTTCTCCACGGAGATCCGCGGCCTGCAGAAGACCGAGACAAGGGAGGTTGAGGAACCCTTCCGCGCCGGGCAGAAGGGGTCGTCCTCCATGCCACACAAGCGCAACCCGGAGAAGTGCGAGAGGGTGTCCGGGCTGGCGCGCCTGATACGCGGTTACGCCCTGGCGGCGCTTGAGGACCAGGCCCTCTGGCACGAGCGTGACATTTCGCATTCTTCCGTGGAGCGGGTTATTCTCCCCGATGCCACCATCATCCTCGACTACATGTTGGACCTCTTCACCGGGATAGTTTCCGACATGCACGTCTACCCCGAGAACATGATGGCCAACCTGGAACGCACCGGTGGTCTGATCTACTCCCAGCGGGTCCTGCTGGCCCTAGTGGCCAAGGGGGTAAGCAGGGAGGATGCCTACCGCATCGTGCAGACCAGGGCCATGCAGGCTTGGCAGTCGGGTCAAACGGGGCCGGCCTTCCGGGAGCTTATCGCAGCCGACCCGGAGGTTCAGGGGAAACTATCACCGGACGAAGTGGCGGCTTGCTTCGATCACCAGCCACACCTGCGCCACATCGATACAGTCTTTCAAAGGCTTGGCATATAAGGGGGTCTTTGGTTTGAAAGAAAAGCTTTATGAAGGTAAAGCCAAGATTATTTATGACATCGGCTCGGCGGATACCTTCCTTTTAGAATTCAAAGACGACGCCACGGCTTTTAACGCCCAGAAGCGCGGGACCATAAGCCAGAAGGGACCGCGCAACCGGGACATCTCGGCAGCCCTCTTCCGCTATCTGGAGGGCAAGGGCGTACCCACCCAGTACGTGGAATCGGTAGGGGAGCGGGAGATGGTGGCCAAGCGTCTGCGCATGATCCCCGTGGAGGTGGTGGTCCGTAACATTGCCGCAGGGAGCCTTGCCAAGCGCCTCGGGCTGGCGGAGGGCACGCCCCTCAAACGCACGGTCCTGGAGTTCTATTACAAGGATGATTCCCTCGGAGACCCCATGGTCAACGAGTACCATATCCGCGCCATGGACTGGGCCACCCAGGATGAGATTAACGCGATGTCGGATATGGCGTTGAAGGTGAATGACTGCCTGTCCGAACACCTCAAGGGCCATGGCCTCAAACTCGTAGATTTCAAACTTGAATTCGGAGTGGATCGGGACGGAAGGGTTATACTTGGTGATGAGATATCCCCCGATACCTGTCGCTTCTGGGATCTTAAGACCAACGAGAAACTGGACAAGGACCGTTTCCGGCAGGATCTCGGCGGTGTGGAGGAAGCCTACACAGAGGTGTGGAGGCGTCTGGTTACCGTTTAATGGCCGTCTGATTAACCGTTTGAAGAGGGTGTCCGCTTTGTGGAAGGCGCGTATAAGGGTGATGCTCAAGAAGGGGGTCCTGGACCCTCAGGGGGAGACGGTGAAGCGCTCCCTCGGTGCGCTCGGTTATGACCAGGTTGCGGAGGTTAGGGTCGGCAAGTTCATGGAAGTCTTGGTTGACGCCTCAGACCATGAAACCGCGTCGGGGGTTGTGGATGAGATGTGCCGCCGGCTCTTGGCCAACCCCGTTATTGAAGACTACTCTTTTGACC
>DYIG01000051.1:5075-9430 GCA_020723725.1 Thermaerobacter marianensis
GACCTTGACCCTGTTGAGGTTGGGTGCAAATGAAATTCGGTGTGGTGGTATTCCCGGGGTCGAATTGCGATCTTGACGCCTACGAAGCCCTCAGGGGAGTTACAGGGCGGGACACGGAGTACATCTGGCACGAAACGGCCAGTATAGAGGGGTTCGACTGTATTCTCCTTCCAGGGGGGTTTTCCTACGGGGACTACCTCCGCGCGGGTGCCATAGCGCGGTTTTCCCCTGTGATGCAGGCGGTCAGGGGGTTTGCCAAGAGCGGCGGGCTTGTCCTGGGCATCTGCAACGGCTTTCAGATTCTATGCGAGGCGGGCCTCCTTCCGGGGGCGCTCCTAAGGAATCGCGACCTCAAGTTCCATTGCGAGTGGGTGCACGTCCGCGTGGAGAACAACCGCACACCGTTCACCAATCGGTATGGGCAGGGGCAGGTGCTGCGCATCCCCATCGCCCATGGTGAGGGCAGGTACCACGCCGACCCCGAAACCCTGGCGCGCATGGAGGAGCGAGGACAGGTGGTGTTCCGGTACTGCACCGAATACGGTGAGGTCGTGCCGGAGGCCAACCCAAACGGTTCCGTCGGCAATATCGCGGGCGTCTGTAACGAGAGGGGTAACGTCCTGGGGCTCATGCCACACCCCGAACGGGCGGTGGAGGGTCTGGTCGGCGGCACCGATGGCAGGGGCTTCTTTGAATCGTTGATTGAAACCCTTTCTACGGCAAGGGCCAGGGGGTAGGGTTATGTCGCAAACGGCACAGGGTACTGCGGTAACCCCGAGGTGGGAACAGGTAGGCCTCAACGAAGAGGAGTACCAGCGGATAGTATCGCTTCTCGGCAGGGAACCGAATGACCTCGAGCTGGGCCTTTACGGGGTAATGTGGTCTGAACACTGCAGTTACAAGAGTTCCCGTGTGCATCTGAGGAAATTCCCGACCCAGGGTGAACGCGTGCTGGTGGGGCCAGGGGAGAACGCGGGTGTTCTCGACTTGGGTGACGGCATGGCGATCGCGGTGCGGTGCGAGTCACACAACCACCCGTCCGCCATTGAGCCTTATCAAGGCGCGGCGACGGGAGTGGGCGGCATACTGCGCGACATCTTCACGATGGGCGCGCGGCCAGTCGCCCTGCTCGATTCGTTGCGTTTCGGGTCCCTGAAGGAGGGCAAGGAAACGACAGCAGCCCGCGCCGCCCGGAACCGGTACCTGGTTGCCGGCGTGGTTGGGGGGATTGCCGACTACGGCAACTCCGTGGGTGTTCCGACTGTCGGGGGCGAGGTCTACTTCGACGAATGCTACAACGAGAACCCCCTTGTGAACGTCATGTGTGTCGGTCTTATGAGGAAGGACCGCATTGTGCGCGGTCGTGCCGAGGGCGAGGGCAACCCCGTTTACCTGGTGGGTTCGCGCACCGGGCGTGACGGCATACACGGGGCCAGCCTCCTGGCCTCACAGGAATTCACCGAGGCTGCCGAGGAGATGCGCCCTGCCGTCCAGGTGGGCGACCCCTTCATGGAGAAGCTGCTCATCGAGGCCTGCCTCGAGTTAATGGAGACCGATGCCGTGGTCGGTGTCAACGACCTGGGCGCGGCGGGGATGACCTCCGCCCTTTCTGAAACGGCCAGTCGCGCCGGGAGCGGCGTGGAGGTTGAGATAGCCAATGTGCCCCGGAGGGAGGAGGGGATGACCCCGTACGAGGTCATGCTCTCCGAGTCCCAGGAGCGGATGCTGGTGATTGTCCACAAGGGCCGCGAGTCCGAGGTGGAGGCCATTTTTCGGCGCTGGGGCCTGCAGGCCGCCTGTATAGGCCGGGTGACGACCGATGGCAGGCTCAGGATAAAGGAGAATGGGGTGGTGGTCGCCGATCTCCCGGCCTACACTCTTACGGATGAGGCGCCGGCTTACGACCGGCCGTCCCGTCGTCCGGCATACATCGATGAGAGGCAGAGGCTTGACCCCGCACAGGTTCAGCCCCCTGCAGGCAAGGATGGGGTGGAGGAGAGCCTTATCGCTTTGCTGGCCTCCCCCAATATCGCCAGCAAGTCCTGGATCTTCAGGCAGTACGACTACATGGTCAGAACTAGCACGGTAGTAGAGCCCGGCGCTGATGCGGCGGTGCTGCGCGTGCGTGGCAGCCGGTCCGGGGTGGCCCTGGCCACGGACTGCAACTCCCGCTTCTGCTATCTTGATCCCTACACAGGGGGAGCGATGGCCGTTGCCGAGGCGGCTCGGAACGTGGCCTGTACCGGGGCTAAGCCCATCGGTCTGACCAATTGCCTCAACTTCGCCAGCCCCGAGCGGCCGGAGACAATGTGGCAATTCCAGCAGGTTATTGAGGGTATGAGCGATGCCTGCAGGGCGCTGGGGATACCTGTGACGGGCGGCAATGTGAGTTTCTACAACGAGACCCTGGGTCGGCCTATCTACCCGACACCGGTTATCGGCATGGTTGGGCTCCTGGAGGACATCGACAACCGTCTGACCACAGGTTTTGATAAGGCGGGGGACATGGTGGCTCTCCTCGGAGGACTGCCCGGTGATGAAGGCCTGGCAGGGTCCGAGTACCTCAAGGTCAGGCAGGGCCTGGTGGCGGGCAGGCCGGTCATCGATCTGGACGCGGAAGCGCGCCTGCAGCGCTTGTTGGTTGCCGCCGCCGGGGCAAGGCTGCTCTCTTCGGCACACGATATCAGTGAGGGTGGTCTTGCGGTCACCCTGGCTGAATGCGCTTTCCATGGCAAGGAAGGCGCCCGTGGCGTTGCGGTCGAGGTTGCCGGCCTGCCCGCTGGCTGCAGGGTTGATTCCCTTCTGTTCGGGGAGAGCGCTTCAAGGGTGGTTGTGTCGCTCCCGGAGGAACGCCTGCCGGAGCTGTCGAAGATGGCAGAGCGGGAGGGTGTCCCGCTGTTGGTATTGGGGTGTGTCGGGGGAGATAACCTGCGGGTTGCTATCAAGGGCGAAACGGTGATCGACCGGCCGGTGGCCGAGCTGTTCAAGGTCTGGGGGGAAGCGCTGACATGCCTGATGCAATGAACCACTCAGGCGACCGTAACGGCGGTCTAGCACAGGGATACACAATTGCCGAGTTCGATGAGGTTGAGGCCCGCGAGGAATGCGGTATCTTCGGGATCTTCGACCACCCTGATGCGGCCATTTTGACTTACTATGGCCTTTATGCCCTGCAGCACCGCGGTCAGGAGAGCGCGGGTATTGCAACCGTGAATGAAGGTCACATCCTTCTGAAAAAGGGGATGGGGTTGGTTTCCGAGGCCCTGAACGGCCACGCCGCCGCACTCCCTGGACGCCACGCCATTGGACACGTGCGCTACTCCACCACCGGGTCCAGCCTGCTCCGGAACGCCCAGCCCCTGCTGGTCTCCTTCCGGCAGGGTGAGGTTGCCCTGGGCCATAACGGCAATCTGGTCAACGCGGTGGCCCTGCGTTACGCCTTTGAGGAGGAGGGCTCCATTTTCCAGACCAGCACGGACACGGAAGTAGTGGCCCACCTTATGGCCCGTTCCGGATGTCACACCCTGGAGGATTCGCTGGTATATGCCTTGAAGGCCATAAAGGGGGCCTTCGCCATAGTTCTCCTGACCCCCGAGGCCCTGGTGGCGGCCCGCGACCCGCTGGGTATCAGGCCGCTCTCGATTGGCAGGCTCAACGGTTCGTATGTGGTGGCCTCTGAAACCTGCGCCCTGGATGCCGTGGGCGCGGAATACTGGAGGGACGTGGAACCCGGGGAGATTTTTATCATGGACGCCTTCGGACCCAGGAGCATACGGTTCGCGCACTCAACAGCCACGGCCCTTTGCCTGTTTGAGTTTGTATACCTGGCGCGTCCCGACAGCAACATGCTCGGCAAGAACGTGCACCTGGTGCGGAAGGAGCTTGGCCGCTTCTTGGCCCAGGACCACCCTGTGGAAGCCGATGTCGTCATTGGCGTGCCGGATTCCAGCATCTCCGCCGCCTCGGGGTTTGCGGAGGAAGCCGGCATCCCTTATGAAATAGGCCTGATTAAGAACCGCTATGTGGGGCGAACCTTTATCCAGCCTACCCAACAGAGCCGTATGGCCGGTGTTAGGCTTAAGTTCAACGTGGTCAAGCATGTTGTCAGTGGCAAACGCGTTGTCCTGGTTGATGATTCAATCGTGCGCGGCACCACGCTCCGTTACCTGGTGACGCTTGTCAGGGAGGCCGGGGCCAGCGAGGTCCATATCCGCATCAGCTCCCCGCCCTACACCAACCCCTGCTACTATGGCATCGACACCTCGACCAAGGGGGAGCTTGTGGCTGCCACGCGGTGCGTGGGGGAGGTCTGTGAGTATATAGGCGCCGACAGCCTGGCCTACCTTTCCCTGGAG
>DYIG01000052.1 GCA_020723725.1 Thermaerobacter marianensis
TGGAGGCTATTTGTGACAGATTGCTTGTCCAAGGGGCCCAGTGGCGCCAGGTTAAGCGGCCTGTTTTCCATCCGGGGCGCGCGGCCGAACTCGTCGTGGGGGGCGTGCCTGTTGGCATATTGGGTGAGATTCACCCAACGGTTCAGGAGGAATTCGGCATCCCTGGGCGTGCTTACCTGGCTGAATTGAATCTCGACTTGCTCATCACCGCAGGGAGGGGTGACAGGACGTACAAGGGGATACCGCGCTATCCCTCTGTCCAGCGTGACCTGGCCTTTACGTTGCCTGAGTCCGTGCCTGCAGCAGAGGTGGAAGCTACTATCCGCCAGGCGGGAGGAAGCCTCCTGGTGGGTGTTGAGCTGTTCGATGTCTATGCGGGCCAACCAATCCCTGAAGGTCAGCGGAGCCTGGCTTACTCCCTGACGTACCTCGACCCAGAGAAAACGCTTACAGAAGCAGATGTCGAGAGGGTTCATAACGGGATTCGCCAGGCCCTGCAAGGGCTGGGGGCCGGTTTGAGGTCTTGAAGGAGTTTATATAAATTACAGATTGGGGGGATAGAGATGCCGTGGAACCTCGGGCCTTTGGAAGTGGTGGTGATTTTACTTATCGCCCTTTTTGTCTTCGGTCCGCGAAAACTGCCTGAACTTGGCAGGAGCATTGGCAGCGCCATATCAGAATTCCGTCGTGCCAGCAAGGGGTTTGCCAACGAGATTGAGGGCCAGCTCATCAACGAAGAGGTAATGGCCGCCGACAGGGAGGTTGCGAAGAAGTCGGCTGGCGGTGAGCGCGATGTGTGAGGGGTTCAGTCTTTGGCCAGGGGGCTGGGGTTGAGCAGCGTCCCCAGGGTGACAATCCGAAACCCCTTGGAACGCAGCCCCAGGATCATGGGCTCAAGCGCTTGGACCGTCTGGTCCGTGGGGTGCATCAGAATCAGTGCCCCGTTATGGGACTTGGCAAGTATCTTGTTTACCATGGCGTCTACCCCCGGTCTGGCCCAATCAACCGTATCCACGGACCATAGGACCAGCTGGTAATTTTTTTGGCGCAAGAGTTCAACCAGTTGAGGGGTTATTTCCCCTTTGTGCGGGCTGAAGAACTTGGGCTTCTGCCCGGTCGCCGAGGTAATGGCCTCGGTCGATTTATCGATTTGCCTGATCAGTTCGGCAGTGCCCAGTTGACGGAACTCGGCTGCCGAGTAACCGTGGCTGGCGATTTCATGGCCCTCTGAAGCGATTTTAGCCGCAGCATCAGCGTTCTTCTCCGCCCAGTCCCCCATCAGGAAAAACGTTGCCTTGACGCCGTTGTTTTTGAGGGTTTCGAGCATCCGGGGCAGGAATTCGTTCCCCCAGGCCACGTTTATTACGAAGGTCACAGCGTGTTTCCCTGGGTTCCCCTGGTAGATGGGGCCGTATGGTTCCTGTTGCCCGGTATCCGGCGGGGGGATCTCCTTGAATGCCAGATCCACGTGCTGCCCTGGGGAATTGATCGAGTGTAGCCGGGCCATGCTCCCCTCGATGTCGATCTCCAGGCCATTTATCCCGGGGATGACGCCTTTTGTGACGGGGTCAATTCTGGTTGGCATAGGGTCCGATTGGACCTCCTTGGCCCATTCCTTAAGAAGCCCTCGGATCTGGGAATCCCTCCACCCCGATATGTCATGACCGGCAAGACTGGTGTCGGCCGGTGCAACATAGATCTGCCCACCCTGAGCCGATGCCGGAATGTAACCCACGTCGGGGACAAGTTTCAGGTAAAGCCAGGAAACCAATGCGGCGGAAAGCAACATCGTGGTGGGTAGCAGTTTGGCATAACGGCTCACCCCGGTATCACCCCCATGGCGTCTAGAGGCCTGGTGAGGCCTATCTGTCGCGTTGCCATCGTCGAACTCTATGTTTTTATTGCATCAACGATGCCGGCTGGTAGAATATCCGGTGTACGATATGACGAGAAAGGTGATCCCATGCGGACTATAACAGCCGCTTTCCAGGGTGAAAGGGGAGCCCATAGCGAGGAAGCGGTGGAACGCCTCTTTGGGCAGGCCGAGGTCCTGCCCTGCCGCTCCCTGCGTGAAGTCTTCGATGCCGTTGTTTCAGTCAGGGCGGACGTGGGTGTTGTGCCTGTGGAGAACTCACAGGCCGGCAGCATAAACGAGACCTGGGACCTGCTTCTGGAATACCCCTTGCACATATGTGGCGAGGTTGAGATGCCGATCGTTCAGTGCCTTCAGGCCCTTCCCGGGCAGTCCCTTGGCGATATAAAGACCGTCTACTCACACCCACAGGCCCTGGCGCAGTCACAGGGTTTCCTTCGCGATCTGGAAGCGGAAATGGTTGCGGTCTACGACACCGCCGGCAGCGCCAAGATGATCCGTGAGCGTGGCCTCATGGGTGCGGCAGCCGTGGCCAGCAGGCGTGCCGCTGCCATCTATGGTTTGGACATATTGGCCGAGAGGATTAACGACAACCCTGACAACCGAACCCGCTTTTTTGCCATAGCGCCCCAGCCAGTGGAACGAGGGGACTTTAACCGGACCGTATTGGTTATAGCCACACAGGACAGGCCGGGCGCCCTCTATTGGTGTCTGGGGGCTCTGGCATACCGGGGCATAAACCTTGTCAAGCTCGAATCAAGGCCTAGCCGTAACAAACCCTGGGATTACATCTTCTATCTGATCTTCGACGGGCATGTCACCGACCCCGAGTCGGCCGAGGCGCTAGAGGAACTCAGGACCAAGACGGCTTTTCTCCGTGTCCTTGGTTCATACCCCTGTACTCAGACGGCAGGGGGGTGATTGTTTTGGTTACGTTTCGCCGTGCCAAGATAAAAGATGTCCCGCATATGCAGCGGGTCATCAATGGTTATGCTGAAAAGGGCTTGATGCTGCCCCGGCCCCTGGTGAAACTCTACGAAAACCTCCGTGATTTCTATGTCGCCGAGGAGGACGGGGAGCTTGTTGGCGTCGCTGCCCTGCACATTGTATGGGAGGACCTGGCGGAAGTCCGTGCCCTGGCGGTGGCCCCGGGGAAGGAGCGACAGGGTATAGGCAGCGGCCTGGTCAAGGTCTTGCTTGAAGAGGCTAGCTCACTGGGAGTGGGTCGGGTCTTCGCACTAACCTATCAGCCGGATTTTTTTGAGAAGTGCGGCTTTGAACAGACCCCTAAAGACTCATTGCCCCACAAGGTATGGGGGGAATGCATCAATTGTCCCAAGTTCCCCAACTGCGACGAGGTTGCCATGAGTTATAACCTGTGACCGGGAGGGAGTCGTGGACGACAGAACCCTGATGGTATTGGAGTTTGACCGGATAAGGGAGATGCTGGCTGCCAGGGCATCCTTTCAAGGGGGAAAGGAGTTGGCTCTGGCGCTAGAGCCGGTCAATGACCTCTTTCTGGTTAAGTCCGCCCAGGATGAGACAACAGAGGCGCGCCGGTTCATCGATCAATCGGAAGCCATTCCTGCCAGCGGTTTTACGGACATAAAGGAACTGGTGGATAGGGGCAAAAGGGGCGGCGTCCTTCAAGGAACGGACCTCTTAACCCTTGCCGACACCCTGATGGCGGCAAGGCGTCTGAAGAAGCTCATCCAGCGCCGGTCTGACGATTTCCCGGTCCTATCAGCAATAGCTGGCAAGATCGGCGTCTTCCCTGGGATAGAGGAAGAGATAGCTCGCTGTATCGGAACCGATGGCAAAGTCCGTGATGAGGCCAGCGCTGAACTCTCCGATCTGCGCCGCAGGGGAACGGATCTCCATGCCCGTTTAAGAGGGGTAATGGAGGGGTTTGTCCATTCCCCGACAACCAGATCTTACCTGATGGATGCGATTTATACCATCCGGCAGGACCGGTACGTCCTGCCTGTGAAACAGGAATATCGCAGCCAGGTAAAAGGGGTGGCGCATGACGTTTCCGCGAGTGGTGCCACTGTCTTCATCGAGCCTCTGGCTGCGGTGGATCTCAATAATGAGCTCCTTCGTGTCAGGGTACAGGAGGAAGCCGAGGTTCGCCGCATCCTTGCGCGTCTTTCCAGGCTGGTGGGGGATAGCTGGCAGGGACTGCACGAGACGCGCGAAGCGCTTTCCCACCTTGATCTGGCCCTGGCCAAGGGGAGCCTCAGCCGGGATATGGGAGCGAATGAGCCTTTAATCGATAAAGATGGCCGTTTGGATCTGCTGGGGGCGCGTCACCCCTTGCTGGGCCAGCGCGCAGTGCCAGTAGATGTGCGTTTGGGTCAGGACTTCGACATCCTCGTGGTTACCGGACCTAACACGGGGGGCAAGACCGTTACGCTTAAAACGGTGGGCCTGCTGGTTCTGATGGCCGCCGCCGGGTTGCACATACCCGCTGAAAGGTTGAGCCGGGTGCCGCTTTACCCTGGCATATACGCCGACATTGGAGACGAGCAGAGCATAGAACAGAACCTGAGCACCTTCTCCTCTCATATGAGCAACATCCTCAGGATCGGGCGGGACATGCCCTGCGGTTCCCTTGTGCTGCTGGATGAGATAGGCGCCGGGACTGATCCCGCTGAAGGCGCCGCCCTGGCCATGGCTCTGCTTGAGGATTTTCAACGCCGCGGGGCGCAGGTAATCGCTACAACCCATTATAGCGAGCTCAAGTATTTTGCCTGGAGCAATAAGAGGATGGAGAATGCCAGTGTGGAGTTCGATCCCCGGACACTGGCGCCGACTTTCCGCCTTGTGATAGGGGTGCCGGGCCGGAGCAATGCCCTGGAGATTGCCGGCCGACTTGGGTTTGATGACCGGCTGATCGGCCGAGCGCGTGAACTCCTTGGGATGCGCCACGTCGAGATGGAGTCCATGCTTGCTGACCTTGAGAAGGAGAGGCGGCATGCGACGGATGAAAAAAGGGAGGTCGAACGGCTCAGAAGCGAGCTCTCCAACCTGCGCGCACAGTATGAGCGCCTTGTTCAAGATGCCAGGTCAAGGCGGGAGGAGTTGCTGGCGGAAGCCCGTGCGGAGGCACGGTCCATTCTGGAGCGTGCCCGTTCCGAGGCCAGGGAGGCTATAGCCCGTTTAAAGTTGGTAGCTGCGCGCCAGGAGCACGGCAATACCCCAGCCGCTGAGGCCTTGAAAGAGGCCGAGTCCGTAAGGCAGGGGCTGAACGCGACCAGGAAGGCCTGGGCGATACAGGAGGTGGACGCCCCGGCTCAAGGCGGCGCACCAAACCTTCCGTGGAAGTCCGCACGGCCCGCGGAACTGAGGCCGGGGATGCGGGTTATGGTGCGTAGTATAGGCCTGGAGGGGGAGGTCCTGGAGGACCCTGGGAGCGACGGGCAGGTGTTGGTGCTGGTAGGGGCGATGCGAAGCCGCGTCCCCGCAGGCGACCTCATGGTTATAGATCAGCCGGGCACTGTAACTAAAAAGAAAGTCGGCAGGGGTAGCGCTCACTCTGTGACCAGGGAAAAGGCAGCTTCCGTGAGTACGGAGATCCATCTCCGTCGTTTGACTGTAGATGAGGCGCTGGCCCAGCTTGATAAGTATATCGACGACGCTGTCCTGGCCGGGCTTGACGAAGTGCGCATTATACATGGCAAGGGTACGGGCACACTGCGGCAGGCGGTGGTGCGTTACCTCAAGGAGCACCCGCAGGTGGTCGGCTACCGCCCAGGGGACGCGGCACAGGGGGGGCTGGGCGTCACGGTTGCCAGGCTGCGCCCGGACTAATCAGGGGGTGACGATTAGCCGACCCACTTCGCTCGGGTGTGTTGTGCAGTCGATTAGGTAAACCCCCGCCTTTGGCGGGGTGAATTCGAAGGTATTCACCACATCGGGCGTTACGCTGAATGTAAGCCCGAGGTCCCGAATTTGCAATACATGCCCCTCTCCGGAACCCTGGACAATCAGGGTAACCTTCCGGCTTTGTTTGACCTTCAGTACCGGTGGAGCAAGGTGTAGCATATCAAGCGTAACTTCCAGGATTGATCCCGCCTGTGCACTGTCTCCATTAGCGTTGTTGGTTTGCGTGCCAGGGGTTTCATTTTGACCGGGGTCCTGACCGGTCTCGTCGCCATTGGCGGAACCCGGTTCTACTGGACCCCCTTCCAAGGGTTCATCCAGGCAGTTTTTTTGAGGGACCGCAAGCGCCATATCCTCCGGCACTTGCTCCGGTTTATCTATAAGCGGGGCCACAGGTGGCCGGTTCAGGAAAATCTTTTCAACCGGGTAGCAACCACAGGCTTCAGCGTAAAGAACCTCCGGCCTCTCCTTACAGACAGTCGCTTTCACCCAGATGTCATCGATCTTTTTTGGTTCCGTCCCCGGGATGAAAACCTCTTGACGAGTCCACTCTGCAGGGGTGTCGGGACCAGCCAGCTTGCCAGACTTGACGGAAATCTTCCTGACGGTAAAGCCGCTAAAACCCCTTGGCTTGGGGAAATCCCTTGGTTGGAGGCCCTTGTGGGCCGCTTCCATCACGTCACGCCAGATCCAGGCCGGGTGTTTGGAACTCGTTATCGATTTAGGGAGCGAATCAGCCTTGGTTGCGTTGTCGTAACCTATCCAGACTGCCATGGTGTACCTCGGCGTATACCCAACGAACCAGACATCTTTCATGTCAGAGGTGGTCCCTGTCTTGCCTGCCACAGGCCACTTCCAGCCCTTGGGCTTTGCCGAGCTCCCGGTGCCCCAGTTACTGATCCAGCCCGGACCCGGCTGCGGTTCCACCACGGATCTCAGGATATCTGTCATCAAGTAGGCAACCTCGGGTTTGACGACCTGGGTCCTTTTCGGGAGATACTCCTTAATTAGGTTGCCATTGGAGTCCGTGATGCGTGTTATGGCGATTGGTTCAACCCTGTTGCCGCCGTTGGCTATGGCGGCATAGGCCCGTGCCATATCCAGGACCGAAGCACCTTTGGTCAAACCGCCCAACGCTATGGATAGGTTGGCGTCATTCTTCTCTCCGGTGGGAATAAGGGTTGTAATGCCCATCCTGGCCGCATTTAAATACCCTTCTTTCACGCCTACTTCATCTAGCAATTTTACGGCAACGGTGTTAACGGAACGGCGGACGGATTCGCGAAGCGTGGTCAGGCCCTTATACCGATGGTCGTAGTTCCTGGGCATCCAGGCGCCTGTGGGGGTTTTGTAGGTAACGGGCCAGTCATCGATAACCGAGGCCGCCGTGTACCCGTTGGTCAGGGCGGGGATGTAAACCGCCAATGGTTTGAAGGCCGACCCTGGCTGGCGCGCGCAGCAGCCTGCTTCGGGGTTATACCACGCCCTGTTCAATTCCAGAGTGCGGGAGTGTTTTCTGCCCCCGACCATGGCCTTGATATACCCGGTCTCGTTTTCCAGTACCACCAGGGCGACCTGGGGCTGCTCTTTCCCCTGGTCAAGGGGGAATTCCTTATCCATGTGTTCGGCCACCGCTTTTTCGGCCGCCTTCTGGATGTCACGGTCCAGAGTTGTTTCTATCTTTAGGCCACCCTGGTATACCTGCCTGGCAGGGTATTCCTGGAGCAGGTTGGCCAGGACGTAGTCAATGAAGTGCCCGCCTTCAGTGTTCAGAGACTCTTTCTTGCGACGAACCGTTTTGACAGGCTGTTCCTTTGCTTTTTCGGCCACCTGTTCCGTGATGAACCCGTTTCTGGCCATCATGTCCAGGACCATATTGCGTCGCTTCTTGGCGGCATCGGGGTTCCCGAACGGTTCATACAGGCTGGGTGCCTGGGGGAGACCGGCCAGGAGCGCCCCTTCAACGAGGCTGAGATCCCTCGCGGGTTTGCTGAAATAGGTTTGCGAAGCCGACTCCAGCCCGTAGGCGTCCTGTCCAAAATAAATGGTCTGGAGGTACATTTCCAGGATCTGTTTCTTGGTGAAGCGCCTCTCCAGTTCGATAGCCAGGAATGCTTCCTGGACCTTTCGGTTCAGGCTGCGCTCAGAACCGATGGGGAAGGCGTTACGGGCCAACTGCTGGGTGATGGTGCTGGCGCCCTGCAGGGGCCTGTTCCGAAGGTCGTTGTAAACCGCCCGCATTATGGCGAGGAGATCGACCCCCCGATGCGTCCAGAAGTTCTTGTCTTCAACCGCAATAAAAGCGTTTTGAACGAAGTCCGGGATATTTTTCAGATCGACCAATTCACGGTTTTGTTCCAAGTAAATCTTTCTTAACGGTTTTTCTTTGTCCTTGGCGTCGAATATCTCTGAAGAAAGGTTGGGCTGGGGAACCGTGTTGGTTATTGTCGGCATCGCCTTCAGGGCATCCATTACCATCTTACCGGCAATGACCGAGCCTGTAAGCAAAACGAGAACGGCAAGAATAAGGCCAACCTGCAGGACCAGCAGCCAGGCGGGTTTCTTACGGGAGCCCTGGCCTTTTGAATGGTGGGCACGCCTGCGGCTGCCCCGGCGCCCGGTTAGTGGCAATTTGCAGCCCTCCATAGCCTTGTTAGCCGACCAGACCTATCCGGTCCAGGCAGAATGATTAACACGATGCATTATAGCATATCGAAATCCCTTGCCAGCCGGGTTCTGTAGGATATGGAAATAAATTACTAACAGTTTTGTGCTTAAGTTTAACCCATTTTGACCCGAAAAGAAGTTTAGCAATACGTATGGTTTTGCCAACGGGAGGCATCAGTTCATGAAACAGGCCCGCAGGTGGCACCTCGCACATAGCCGCAGCAAAAGCATACTTACGCTAGCTGAAGCCAACACGGTCGGGGTCATTGAACCTGGCCAGCCAGTGAGGATGATCGTGGGCAAGAACGCCCCGGGCCTGATCCGCGTTCCTCTGCTGTTTATGACGCCCAAGTGGATGAATTGGACCTCGTTAACAACACGGTGACCGTTTCTGCCCCAGACATGCCTAGCCGTGTTATTGCTCGTAACGCCAGGGTGCGCCTGGCCTTCAGCGCCCCGCAAGGCCTCTATATTTGCGCCGGCCCGGTGAAGTCCGCGGTGACGGAAGAGGGGTCCCTGCGGTTGGAAATTGAGGTGTCCGGTCTGAACTGGATCGAGGAGCGAGAGCACATCCGCGTTCGCATCCCGGGCGCCAGGGCAACCTGTCGCACCACCTTTCGCTCCGTGGATTGCCCCGTTGTGGACATCAGCCCTAAAGGAATGAAGGTTAAGGGGCTGGCGGATATCCCTGCGGGGACGGAGATTACCATCAAGCTGGCCGTGCCGCTGTTGCCTATCACGGAGATTATTGGCAAGGTCGTATGGACGGAGACTGATCCCTTTGGCGTTACGCAATCGGGTGTCCAGTTTACGCAGATGCCACTCCAGTTCCGTGATCACCTCATGGGGATGTGCCTGCTCTTTCACGCTGTTTTCAACTAACAGATTGTTCCTAAATGTATAAGTTATACGGCTAACGAGATGAGCGTCCGTTTTTGTATGAGTAAAGTTGTTCCGGGGGAAGAGGGGT
>DYIG01000053.1 GCA_020723725.1 Thermaerobacter marianensis
AAGGGGTAATCATCACCTCCCCCAACCTCCCGGGGTGGCTCAACGTGCCGGTTTCAGAATTACTCTCAGGCAAAACCGCGCTCCCCGTGCGCCATGTCCGTGATTCCAATGCCGCTCTCCTGGGAGAATCCTGGAACGGGGCCGCCAGAGGACATGATAACGCGCTCCTGTTGACCCTGGGCACAGGGGTTGGCGGGGCCGCGATCATAGGGGGACGGTTGCTTGAGGGGCGGGACGGGTTCGCGGGGGAATTCGGCCATATAACCGTAGACCCTGATGGCGCTCCATGCGGGTGCGGGAACCATGGGTGCCTTGAATCCTCAGCCTCAGGAACGGCTATAAAGCGCCTGGCGGGCCAGGAAGGCCGGATGGTCTTCGCCCTTGCATCACAGGGTGACCCACAAGCGAGGGCCACGGTGGAAAAGGTAGCTACCGCCCTCGGGGTTGGCCTGGCCAGCCTGGCCAACGCCTTCAACCCCTCGGTTATCGTCATCGGCGGCGGTATGGTCACAAACTGGGATTTGTTGCGTGACCGGGCGGTGGAGGAGATGCGGCGGCGCGCCTTCGCCCCTGTCACAGAGGGCTTGGAGGTCGTGCCTGCACTGCTGGGCGATACGGCCGGGGTGCTAGGGGCAGCTCGTCTCATCTTGCGAGACACTTCCCTCTAAGGTGTATATCCTATAGGTATGTTTGCTTCTAAGCTTAAGGGTGGTTTGGATAACGAGGTTGCCGGACGGCTGCTCGTAACGGGAGCCACGGTCTCTTTGGGCAGCATGGCCATCTTCGCCAAGCTGGCCTACAGTGTCGGGGCCCATCAGGTTCCCGTCCTGGCCTACAGGTTCGTCCTGACCGCCGCCCTCCTTTGGCTCACGTTGGCCGCCTCCCGTAAGCCGGAAACATTGCGGTTACTGTCCAGAAAGGACGCCGTGTTCCTTATCCTGGCAGGCATAGCCGGTTATGGCGCTGTAGCGGGTTCGTACTTCTCCAGCCTCAAGTACCTGCAGGCCTCCATGACCAGCTTCCTATTCTTCACCTACCCTGTTTACCTGGCGGTATTGCGTGCCATCTGGGACCGTGAGGTCCTGTCGGGGCGGCATGTGGCGGCGCTGATCCTGGCGCTGTCGGGCGTAGCACTGGTCCTCGGTCCCCAGTGGCATGAAATCGATTTCAGGGGCGTCTCCTGGGCTATTTTCGGAGCCGTGCTGCACGCCTTATATGTGACCACCACTCATAAAGTGATCCAGCGCGTTTCCCCCCTGGTCGCCACAGCCATCCTATCCTCCAGCGCGGCCGCGGCTTACCTGGCCGTGGGCACCGCGGGCAACACCCTGACCCTGGACCTAAAGCCCCTGGCCTGGCTCTCTGTTGCCGCAATGGGCCTCATCAACGGGCTCTTTTCCCTCAGGGCACTCTGGTCAGGCATCAGGCTGATAGGGCCAAACAAGGCCGCCCTCATCACCACGATGGAGCCATTGGTTACGTCAACACTGGCCGTTGTCTTCCTGGGAGAGACTTGGGGCTTCAAGCAGGCCGTCGGTGCGGCTCTGATCCTTGCCGGGGTATGGTGGGTTCCACGCAAACACGGGATTCCCGGTTCGGTTCCGCGGCCCCGCGGGGGGCTATAAATTGAAAAGCCCCGTTTAGGCGAACACTACGGTTTTATTGCCATCGACCAATATGCGATCCTCGATGTGCCAGGAAACAGCCCTGGCGAGAACCACCCGCTCAATCTGGCGCCCGATCCTCTTCATGTCCTCCACGGTATCCCGGTGATCGACCCGCTGGACGTCCTGTTCAATGATCGGTCCGGCGTCAAGCTCTTCGGTGACATAGTGGGCGGTGGCGCCGATGAGTTTGACGCCGCGTTCGTGCGCCCTGGCGTAGGGGTTGGAACCCACGAAAGCAGGAAGGAAACTGTGATGGATATTGATGATCCGGTTTGGATAACGGGAAATAACCCGTTCGGACAGGATCTGCATGTATCGGGCCAGGACCACCAGGTCGATGCCCTTCTCTTCCATTAAGGCAAGCTGGCGCTCCTCAGCCTCGTATTTGGTCTCCGGTGTAACGGGGATGTGGTGGAAGGCTATCCCCGAGGACTCAACAGGTTCCCGCAGATCCTCGTGGTTGGAAATAACAAGGGCTATGTCAGCCAACAAATCCCCCGACTTCCTCTGCCACAACAGCTCATACAGGCAGTGGTCGGCCCTGGAAACAAAAATGGCCATACGCTTGAGCCGGTCTGCGTAGGAGAGCGACCACTCCATTTCAAACCCCCTGGCCACCCGGGAGAAGGCGCTTTCCAGCGCCGAACCGTTTTGCAGGAGGCCCGGGAGGTGAAACTCGATCCTCATGAAAAAGCGACCGCCAGCCGGGTCAGTCGAGTGCTGATCGGAGTGAATGATATTCGCCCCTTGTTCAAACAGGAACCGGGAAACGGAAGCCACTATCCCCGGACGGTCCGGACAGGCGATTAATAAACGGGCGATGTCCCTGTTGTCCCTTGTTACACCATGCGACGTTTCCGACATAATCTCGTTTATTTTAACGCATACTTCGTATCAATGGAGACTGCAATCACCCGGAGGTGTGTGCAATGGCACCGGAAAACGAAGGGCGCACTGATGAAACTTCAGTCGGTTATGCTGCGATACGCTACACGGCCTGGGTCGTAATCGTCCTGGCGGTTCTTTGGTTTGCCGCCCGATATATAATCCCCCTCTTCTACCGCTAGAGGGGTAATAGGGTTCTTTTTCAGAAAATCAGAATTTCAGAAAATTGCCCTGCCCAATCTAAAAGGGACGTTGTTCCCAAGTATACCAGCTCCCCTACTGGCCGAAGACCCTGACCAGCCCCTTCCCAAAGGCATCAGCCTGCGACCGGAGCCCGGTCTCTCCTTGGAAACGGGCCACCAGCTCTGCGGGCGATGCCCCATTGAACCCGAATAGTTCTTCACGATATGCCTCTGCCCAGGAAGCAACCATCGCTTCATCCACCTCTACATGAAATTGAAGGCCGTAGACCCGTTCGCCGTAGCGGAATGCCTGATTCTGACAATCAGTCGATGTGGCCAGCAAAACGGCTCCATCCGGAAGGGTGAAGGTGTCCCCGTGCCACTGGAACACCGCCAACTCTTCACCGCCAAGCCCCGCGAAGAGGGGGTCCTCCCCGGCGGCATCCGTCAAATACACGTTGGATGGTCCGATCTCTTTAACACGGTTGGGGAACACAGACCCGCCCAGGGCCTGGGCGATCAGTTGCGAACCGAGACAGATCCCGAGCGCGGGCAGACCCCACCCCGCAGCCTCGCGAATCAGGTTTTCAACCGTCTGGAAATAGGGGTATCTGTCTTTCTCGTAGGCCCCCATGGGTCCGCCGAGGATAATCAAACCGCCATAACCTTCAAGGGTGTCCGGGAGGGTGTCGCCATCGTGCATCGCCCTTATATCAAAGGTCCATCCGGCGGCACCGAGCCACTCCTCTACCCGACCCAGCCCCTCAATCCCTATATTCTGAACGACCAACGCCTTCAACGCTCATCCCCCCTAAAGGCCCGGTGAAAAAGGCTCACAACGCTTCTAAGCAGAGTTATACCGCAGACACCCCGGGAACGTATTTGCCCATCCCCACTCCCTTATAAACAGGTTGCCCCTTGAGAGCAACGATAACCTCATATATCACGTCAACCAGTTTATCAGCCGGTACTGCTTCAGCCCACTTCTCGGCCAGGCGGGCATCCGCCCCCAGACGCCCGCCCACATAAACATCAAAGGCCTCCACCAATTGACCGCCAACCCTTACCAGACGGCCTTGCAAACCGATATCGGCAATCTGGTGCTGCCCACAGGAAGACGGGCAACCGGAGAAGTGGATGCGCAGCTGACCGGTAAGAGACTGAACCCACGGGTACCTGGCCTCCAGTTCCTTTATGACCCGTAAGGCGTGTGATTTGGTGTGGGCAAGGCCTTTATCACACCTGCCTGCCCCGGTACAGGCCACCACCCCGCCTGCCAGACTGCCCGGCATGAAAGGGATCCGATCCATCACCTTTTCCCGCAACATGGAGGGGATGCGGCTATTGACGACGTGAGGGATTATGAGATTCTGCGCTTGTGTCAGCCGGATCTCACCCCTGCCATACTCCTCCGCCAGCCGGATAACCTCCTTGAATATCGGCAGGTGAAGGGCCCCAAGCGGGACTGAAACCCCGACATAACTATACCCGTGTTGCCGCTGCGGGTGAACGCCTGCGTGATCAGCCCCCCAACAGAGGTGCTCGGTGGCGGCCGGCAGCAGGACCTGCCCCATGCGGCGCTCGACCTCAGCCCGAAAGCGATCCAGACCCCACTCCTCAATCAGAAACGCCAGCCTGCCGCGGCTACGCTCCCGGCGGTTGCCCCATTCCCGAAACAGTTCCAGCACAGCACGGCACAGGCCCACCACCTCCTCCGGCAGGACAAAAGCGTCCAGGGGTTCGGCCAACCGTTGCCCATGTGGACCGAGCATGCCACCCACCCTGACATTGAAGCCTGTCATCCTGAACCGGCCGCGCTGGCGGATGGCAGCGGTGAAAGCCAGGTCGTTGATGCCGGAATGAGCGCAGTCATCGAGGCAACCCGAGATGGATATTAACATCTTACGCGGGAGATTGGAGAACTCCTGGGTTCCAGCAGCCAGTCCACTTACTTGTTTAACCAAAGAAGACACATCAATAAGCTCATGGCGGTCCAGGCCGGCCACTGGGCACCCCATGACATTGTGCACGTTGTCCATCCCGGTCTGCCGGGTGGAGAGACCGGCTTCCTCCAGGATCCGTAAGGCCTCCGGGACACTGGTGATCTTAAAGCCGCGGAGCTGTATGCCCTGACGGGTCGTGAACTGAATATTCCCATCGCCCATGGCGGCGATTTGCGCCACCGCACGCATCTGAGACGATTTGAGCACCCCTCCGGGTACGCGCAACCGGAGCATAAAGAGCTCTGGCGTGTTTTTGCGCCAAAACACACCCCACCACTTCAACCGCTCCAGATCAGCCTGGGTAATCGAGCCAAAGCCCTTGCTCGCAAATGACTCCAACTCTTCCCTGACCTTCAAGCCGTCCTTCTCAGACTTGATCCTCTCAATCCGGTTCAACCCAGCCTGCATCGCCATACCCCCAGTATCTTCGGATAAATGAAAGGCACCACCTTATACTGCCTCAGCAGTTCTAGATGGCACCTTTGCCATAATCCCGCTCCCCCCGCGACCGAGAGGTATTAACCTCAGAGGGCCTCTTCGCCCCGTTCACCCGTGCGAACCCTTACTGCATCTGCCAGGTCATAAATGAAAATCTTCCCATCCCCAACCTGTCCTGTGGAAGCCGCGTTAACCACCGCCTGAATAGCCTGTTCCACAACCTCATCAGGGACAACCGCTTCGATCTTGACCTTCATTACGAAATCCACCCGGAACTCATTCCCCCGATAGATGTGTACCATCCCACGCTGCCTGCCCTGACCGCGAACATCCGTTATAGTCATACCAGTTACACCTGATTCATGGAGGGCGGAAACCGTCTCTCCGAACTTCTCGGGACGAATGATGATCTCCAGCTTCTTCAAGGCCTCAGACCCCCCTGCTGCCAGGTGTGGCGCCACCAGCTACCGAGTGCCCTGTTATGCCCATTGCGGAAACCCCCTGATGCTGGGCCATATTCGGGGAGGCCCCGTGCCCGGCGCCAGCGCTGAAGATAGTTTGCAGGTTATACGCCGATTCCCCATGCTGACTGAGATCCAGCCCCATCAGTTCCTGTTCCTCGGTCACACGCAACCGGCATACCAGGTTTACCAGTTTGAGAATGACAAACGTGCCAACACCTGCGAACAAGACAGTGGCCAGAATACTTATAAGCTGGGGCGCCATCAGTGCCGCATTACCGTAAATCAATCCGTCAGCCCCGGCCGGGTTAACCGCCTTGGAGGCGAATATGCCTGTCGCTATAGCCCCCCAAGTCCCTCCAACACCGTGAATACCGAAGACATCCAGGGAGTCATCATAACCGAGCCGTGGTTTAAGGTTGTTCACCGCGAAGTAACACAGAACCCCGCCCACAAGACCAATCAGTATTGAAGCGATAGGGCCTACAAAGCCGGAGGCCGGTGTTATGGCCACCAGTCCGGCCACCGCACCACTGGCTGCCCCGAGGACGGTAGGCTTACCCCTTAAAAGCCATTCAGTGAAGGTCCAACCTAGGGCCGCTGCCGCAGCAGCAGTATTGGTTATTACAAAGGCACTGGCTGCCAGGCCGCCAGAGGTCAGGGAGCTGCCAGCGTTGAATCCAAACCAGCCAAACCATAATAGACCCGTTCCCAATACGGTGAGCGGCAGGCTGTGCGGGGGCGGAACCTTGCCCGGATAGCCGATACGCCGCCCGATTACCAGTGCCGCTACCAGAGCAGATATACCTGAAGAGATGTGCACTACGGTTCCTCCCGCAAAATCAAGGGCGCCTAAACTCTGGAGCCAGCCGCCGCCCCATACCCAGTGCGCCAGCGGATCATAAATCAACGTGGCCCACAGCAAGCTTAAAAGGACGAACGCCGGAAACCTGATGCGGTCTGCAAAGGCCCCTGTCATGAGGGCCACCGTGATAATTGCGAACATCCCCTGAAACATCATGAACAACAAATGGGGTATGCTGCCGTTTGCTTCTTGCCCCACCCCGGAGAGACCCAGGTATTTCAGACCGCCAACAACCCCGGATACATCCGGGCCGAAGGCCAGGGTATACCCCCATAAGACCCACTGGACGCTGATAAGACAGAGGGCGAAGAAACTCTGCATTATGGTCCCGAGCACATTCCGGTGCCCGGCCATCCCGGCATAGAAGAAAGCCAGCCCCGGCGTCATGAGCATAACCATGGCCGTTGAGACCAATAACCAGGCGGTGTCCCCTGCATTGATTTCCGCAACCGACATCTCTTTCACACTCCTTTACGGGAATAAAAAAAGGCGCTCTGCGGCCCGATGCCCGCTGAGCGCCTTTGCTCCAGGTGTGGTCACCTCACTGTGACCACACCTTAGTACCTATTCAACTGTCCGACGTGTATCCGGCACCAGGTCGGCCAGCCCGATTATTACCTCCGCTATCTCCCTGATCGACTTGCGCTTATCCATCGCCAATTGACGCATCCGGGCATAGGCCTCGGATTCCTTAAGGCCTTGCTGCTCCATCAGCAGCCCTTTGGCCCTTTCGATAACCTTTCGAGATTCCAGCGCTTCCTCCAACTTCGCGACGGTCTTCCGCAGACGTTCCCTCTCACGAATCAAACCGCTTGCCATCTCACCGGGGAGTATGACCAAATCAGGTGGTAGTCCCTGCGACACGGCCAGGGCGTCCAACCCCTCACCCTCCGCACCGGTCTGTTCGAGCACCTCATGGCCTGCCTGCCTTATCGCGCGGCTGACCCTGTTGAATGTGTGCCCCTGGCCTACAAACAACACCCGCAGCCCCGACATGGCTTATCGCCCCGCTTTATAGGTCGTAGTAAAGGTAGAACTCGTACGGGTGCGGTCTCAGGTTTACTGGCTCCAGTTCCGTTGTGCGCTTCAGGTTTATCCAGTTCTGGATAAAGTCCTCGGAGAAGACGCCACCCTCGGTCAGGAAGTCGTGATCCTCTTCCAGCGCCTGCAGAACCTCGCCCAGTGAGCCCGGAACGCTCTTGATCTTGGCCTTCTCTTTGGCGTCCAGTTCATAGATGTTGCTATCCAGCGGCCCGTAACCCAGGTCGCGGGGATCGATACGCCGTTTGATGCCGTCCAGACCGGCCATGAGCATAGCAGCAAAGGCCAGGTAAGGATTGGCTGTGGCGTCAGGGGTACGGAACTCTATTCTGGAGGCCTTGGGGCTGACGGCAGCGATAGGGATACGAACCGCCGCGCTCCTGTTCCCTTTCGAGAACACCAGGTTTACCGGGGCCTCGTAGCCCGGAACCAGTCTCTTATACGAGTTGGTGGACGGGTTGGTAAAGGCCAGCAGGGCCGGAGCGTGATAGAGTATTCCACCGATATAATAGAGAGCCAACTGGCTCAGGTTGCCATATGCCCCATCCTCAAAGAATAGGTTCTCCCCGTCTTTCCATACACTCTGGTGAACATGCATCCCGCTCCCGTTATCACCAAAGAGGGGCTTGGGCATAAAGGTCGCCGTCTTGCCTTGCCGGTGGGCGACATTCTTGACTATATACTTATAGAGCATGACGTTGTCGGCACAACGGGTCAGGGTATTGAATCTGAAGTTGATCTCACCCTGGCCGGCGGTCGCCACCTCGTGGTGATGCCTCTCAACGCGCATCCCGCACTCCTGAAGGGTACGGACCATATCTGTGCGAATGTCCTGCTGGCTATCGACCGGTGGAACCGGCAAATACCCCTGCTTGTTGCGCACCTTGTGCCCGAGGTTGGGGGTCGAGTTCCGGCCGGCGTTCCAGATACCCTCATCGGAGTCGACGAAGTAATATCCATGGTGTTGGTTCTGATCGAAGCGGACGTCGTCGAAAATAAAGAATTCTATCTCAGGCCCGAAAAAAGCGGTATCCCCTATGCCACTGGCCCGAAGGTAGCCCTCGGCCTTCTCGGCGATGTAACGGGGGTCACGGTTGTATCGATTCAGGCTGGGTTCATGCACGTTGCAGGCTATGCTCAGGGTTGGAGCAGCCGTAAAGGGGTCGACAAAAGCCGTCTCCGGCACAGGCACCATTACCATGTCGCTCTCCTCAATCTGCCGGAAGCCCTGTATGCTCGAACCGTCGAAGGCAACACCGCCCTTGAAGGTGTCTGCCTCTACCTCCGAAGCCGGTATGGTGATGTGATGCCACCGGCCGGGAACGTCTACCAAACGGAAATCAACCATCTCAATGTTCTTCGTCTTTATGAGGTCCAGTACAGTGCTTACCGCATCCCGGGCCTTAACGTCGACTGCCATCTCTGCGCCGCAGGGTCCTGCCCCCTGCGACTCCCTCCTCTCGTCCTCTTAATATTCGCGCCCCTTCAATACGGGGAAATTCCAAAAGTGTGGCACAGGCATACTCCCAATTCCGAATCAAACTTGATACAATTACCCAGGAGTCTCCCTGCAAATCACCACCCATTCCAAATGTGACCAATGTCAGGTATATGTTAACTTTAACAGGGGGATTAGGCTCTGTCAATTGGTTTTTGTCAAGTAACCTGACAACTTTGATTATTATTTTTTGGGAAAGCTTTCTGAAGGCGTTGTGAGATAGCTTATGGTAATGAGCCTTTTTCACCGGCTCACGTTAGCAGGCCCGGTCAAAAAGGTTCAGAT
>DYIG01000054.1 GCA_020723725.1 Thermaerobacter marianensis
GACCCCGAAGCCCGAACGGTCCTGTACAGGTTTGCCCTGGATGGGGGGCGGGCGGCTTACCGGGCTAAGGGAGAGGTGCCGGGTACCGTCCTGAACCAGTTCTCCATGGACGAACATGAAGGCCATTTCCGCATCGCCACGACACGAGGGGAAATCTGGCGCACGGGTGAGCACACCTCGAAAAACAACGTCTACATCCTCGATCAGGCTATGGTGATCGTTGGCAGAATCGAGGACATCGCTCCCGGGGAACGGATCTACTCCGTACGCTTCATGGGGGATCGCGCCTACATGGTCACCTTCAAGACGGTGGACCCCCTCTTCGTTCTGGACCTCGGGAACCCGAGCGAGCCGAAGATCCTCGGAGCCCTGAAGATACCAGGCTACAGCGATTACCTCCATCCTTTTGATGAAAACCACATCATCGGTTTCGGCAAGGACACCATCGAGCTGGCGCAAAAGGATCCAGGGGGCGGGGGCGCCACAATGGCCTATTACCAGGGCATGAAGATCGCCCTCTTCGACGTCACCGATGTGGCGCACCCGGTCGAGAAGTTCAAGGAGGTCATCGGCGACCGGGGTACCAACTCGGAACTCCTGAGGAATCACAAGGCCCTCTTGTTTTCCAGGGAAAAGAACCTCCTGGTCTTCCCCGTGACCGTGATGGAGGTCAGGGGGTCGGAATCTGCTAGATCGGAGCTTGCCTATGGCGAGTTCGCCTTTCAGGGGGCGTACGTCTATCGGTTGGACATGGACAGCGGCTTTGACCTGAGGGGGAGGATCACCCACCTGACCGACGAGGATTATCGGAGGGCGGGGCATGGTTGGTATGACAGCAATCGCAACGTGGAAAGGAGCCTTTACATCGGGAACACGCTCTACACACTTTCCCGGGGGATGATCAAGGCCCATGACCTCGGTGACCTGACCGAGGTAAGCAGCCTGGTGTTGCCGTAATGCGGCCCAAAATCAACACCTCCTGTGCCTATGAAGATACCACCTTCATGATACAAAACCTAACAAAAACCCATGGGAAGATGACTTCTATGCCGCCGGTAATGCGACTTGGAAGGAAATGATCGCTCCTCAGCCTGAAATAACCGGGGACAGGCGTGTTGACCGTTGAAATCCAACGCAGGTGATAGAACCAGCAGTAATAGCCGTCAACGTCCTTCCGGCTTACCAGGCCGGGCAAGCGCTGTTCCAGGTCGGGATAGAAGACCTCGTCTGCGGCCAGGAACATGAACCAGTCGCCGGTTACATACTGCAAACCCAGGTTCCACAGCTCCGAAAAATCTGAAGCCAACGACCGGAAGAGGCGAACCTTGGGGAACTTGACAGCCTTCTGAGGGGTCTGATCATTGGAATTGTTATCGATAACGATGACCTCGTGCATGGCGTTGTGTATAGCAGCGATGGAAAAAGGAAGAAACTCCTCCTCGTTCTTCACTATATACAGGGCACTGACCTTCGTCACGACCATCCCTCCGTCTCCATCCGCTATCTTATGTGGTGCTGGTTGGACAGGTTACCCCCGAAATCTTACCTCCCGGAATCCCCCTTCTCTTCCCGAACCTTTTCCTGGATACGCCTTACAACCTCTTCGGCCAAAATGGCATACGCGTCCTCCAGTACGGCTTCACCCGGCCGGTCCGGAACCGTGCGCACCACAAAGCCTTCCTTGTCGGTCTTCTTTTTTCGGATCTTCTCAGACATTCGGCCACCCCCCGGGCTTTGCGGGATGATTTATGCCTTACGGCCTCGGGAAATTCCGCCTGCCGTTGTAGCGGAGTCCATTTCACCACGGATCATCTCAACAAGCTCCAGGACCCTTACCCCGGCCCACCCGTCTACCATTGGACGAGCCTCCCCTCTGACGCAGGACAGGAAATGGGATAGTTCCCGTTGAAGGGGTTCCGCATTCGGTATGGCTACGGTCTGAACAAGGCCCTCCTGCCGGAAAACACCCCGGGTTAGCCGGGAAACCGTCTTCTGAGCCACAACTAGTTTACGGTCGATAAAATCAACCGTTACATGGCCGTCTTCTGCGGTTATATCCAGCGTGCGGATCTTCTTCTGGCTAACCCTGCTGGCGATGAAGCTGGCAACGGGGCCGCCTTCAAAGGCCACAACGGCCGTGGCAAAGTCCGGCAACGTCGAACGTACGGCCAACCCGGCAGCATGACAGTACTGGACCCTGCGCCCGATAAGCCAGCTGACCAGATCCAGGTCATGCAGCATCAGATCGGACGCCACATCCATATCCAGGCCTCTGGGACTGAAGGGGCTGAGCCGTCTGGCATGGACCCCTATCAGTTGGCCAAGGCCGCCGATTGATTCCACGAGTTCAGGCACCACGGGGTTGAACCTCTCTATATGCCCGACAAGCAGGACCAAACGGGATTCATCCGCCAGGACGGCCAGAGCGGTCGCCTCTTCAGCCGTGGACGCCAACGGCTTTTCCACAAGCACATGCACGCCTGCCCTGAGGCAGTCCTTCACAACGGGGTAGTGAACCGGGGTTGGCGCGGCTATTACCGCCGCGTCAACAAGCGGGAGCAGCTCGCGGTAATCCGGGAAAAAGGGCACGCCTATGCCCTCTGCGATTCTGGCCCTCGAAGCGTCGGTGTCGGCAACCCCGGCGATTATGGCATCCCCTTTGAGGGATGACAGGGCGCGCAGGTGATTCTGGCCCATCTGCCCCAGGCCGACTATTCCCACTCGGGGGCGCCAATTTGACAAGGTGACCCGCCTCCAAGGACCTTGTCGCCGACCCGTACCGTTCAGACCGGCGCATCATCATGCTATGTCGTTGGGACAGGACGGGTTCCACTCACCTGTTGAGCGGTCAATGGGCTGACCCTCCAACAGACGCGTGAATTGGGCGATCCAGAGGGGAGCTATCCTCTCATAGGTAAACAGAGATAAGGCCCTCTGCCGCGCGGCAAGGGCCATTCTATCCAGCCTTGAACGGTTGCGAAGCAGGGAGATGATTTCCCCGGCAAACCCCAGAGCCTCCCTGCCGCCGTTTGCAGGTTGATAGGAGACCACCAGGCCCGTTACACCGTTGATGATGGTGTCCGGGAGCGCCCCCGAAGCTGTGGCGACAGTGGGGGTACCTGCCGCCTGGCACTCCATCGAGGAAAGGCAAAAAAGCTCGTTGCACCCACAGGGGTAGACGTGAAGGGTGCTGCTTTTCTGATGACGGACCAGTTCCTGCCGGGGGACCTTGCCCAACACCTTCACCCCATCCATGCGGGCCAGGGAGCGAAAGAACCCCAGGCCGGGGTCAGCGTGCCCCCAGAGGGTGGCATCCCCGGTAACGACGAGTGTCACCTGAGGGATCTCTTTTTTTACCAAACGGTACACGCTTTCCAGGCCTGCCAACCCCGCCTGAGGAACCGAGCAGTAAAGGAGCTTGTGAGGGTCCTTTGGTTCGGGCTCCAGGTAATCACTGCTCACCACACCCAGAGAGGCGGTATAAATCTTTTCCGGGGGGACGTCGAACCGCTCCGTTATCAGGCAAGTATGATAAGGACTTATGGTAAAGACGGCATGCAAAAGAGGCAGATAGTCCCGGTAGGATACGACCCATGACTCGCCGTCCTCCATCGAGAGGTGGACGCGCACCCTCGCTTTTTCACAGAGGGAACCAGGGGGGCGTGAGACGCTGATAAGTACATCAAACGCCTCGAATGCCTGTTCCCTTGCCGGAAGGTACACGACACCAGCGTGAACCCCCGGACGGCTGGTGGCGTTGAACACGGTGACACGATGGCCCTGCCGCGCCATCTCCTCGGCCAGGCTGACGACCGCCGTCTCCGCCCCGCCCAAACCGGCCGCCAGATCGGCGCCGTTCCAGTCGAAGGTCGTGGCAAAATAGAAGGCTATACTAAGGGATCTCAAGCTCGTTCCCTTCCCCCAGAATCAAACGGAAGGCATCCGGCCGTCCCTGACGGCGGGTTATCTTCGTGCCATCACCTATGACGCTGCCCTCCAACCGACCCACCCCTCGAAGGCGGCAATTGTTCATGACCATACACCTTTCAATCTCACAGTCTTCCACCACGGCATGGCTGCCTATGGCGGTATACGGCCCGACCCAGGAGTTGATGATGGCGGACCCCTCCCCCACAACGACCGGACCGATTATCGTGCTATTGATTACCCGCGCCCTGTTCCCCACCGACACCCGGCCCTCTACATGGGACCGCGAAAGGTCGGCGAGGTGTTCAGGCTTAAGCCGGTCCAAGACGTACACATTCGCTTGAAGAATGTCTTCCGGCCGCCCGAGATCCCTCCAATATCCGTCGAAGGTGAATGCGCCCACCGGAAGACCGCGGTCGATGGCGATTTGGATGGCCCCGGTTAGCTCCAGGTCCTGCCTTGGCGACGGTCTGACAACATCAATGGCCGGGAATATCCTCTGATCAAAAATGTAAATCCCCGTCATCACGGTGTTCCCAGAGGGGTTTTGAGCCTTCTCCGTAACCTTGACAACACGGTCACCTTTGAGTTCGGCTAAACCATAGAGGTGCGGCTCCGGCGACCTGGTTACCATAACGGACACCGCCCGCGAACCCTCGCTCGACCACTGGATAAAATCCCTGAGCCCACCGTCCAGGAAACAGTCGCCGCTGATGACCAGAAAGGGGCCGGACCCGACATACCCCTGTGCCACCTTAAGGCAGTGGGCGGTACCAAGGGGAAGGGATTGTTCAAAAAAGGCGAACTTGACACCGGGGCGCCGGCGCCAACCCGGCCAGTTCATAAGAGGGCCGTCCCGGCTATCAACCACCACGCCTATCTCGGTAATACCCACATCCTGCAAGAGGTCGAGGGTGTGTGACATCAGCGGTTTGTTGGCAAGCGGTGCAAGGGGTTTTGGAATCGTCAAGGGCAGGGGGAAAAGGGACTCCCGTGAGCCTCCCGCCAGTATAAGGGTCCTCAAACGATCCAACCCCCTCTCCCCGCCTGTCCCTTTTTAATCATCTTAAGGAGGCATAAAGCGAAATGTGCCTGTCGGCCACCTTGGTCCAACTGTTTTGCATGGCATAGGCCTCCACCGACCGGACCAGCCTGGTCCTCTCTGCCGGGTTGCCCCGGAGTTCCAAGACGGCCCGGGCGATCTCATCGGGCGATGCCTGGGGTATCCTGTAGACCTCGCCGCTAAGGTCTGAAAACGGAAATACGGTTGTCGTTATCACAGGCCGCCGGGCGGCCATGGCTGTACGGACAGCGGCTGACACCTGCCGGACCGATATGTCCCTATAAGGCAGCACGATCAGGTCCATAGCATGGAGGTATCGGACAACCTCGGGCTCCGGCCTGTATGCCGTTTCCCAGTGGACTAATCCCTTAAGCCCCCTCTGCTCGCAGACCAGCTGGGCAGCGCGATAGAGCTGCCTTGAGGCAGGGTCATGTGTGACGGAAGCAAAAGCAAAGAGTTTTAGATCATAAAGCTGCCCCCGTAAAATGGCCACCGCTTCCAGCAGCTCGATAATCCCCTTGTGAGGCAGGCAGAAACCGAAGAAGCCTATAGCCAGCCCATCATTAATGCCCAGATGCTTCCTGATCAGATCCCTGTCGGGGAGGTTGAATGAGGGAACAGCCATCGCCAGGACGTGAACCCTGCTCTCAGGCACGCCTTCGTATATCAGAGGGCTGGCCATATCTTTGGAATGGACGATAATGCCGTTCAAGGCTGGATTGGCAAAGAGGCGGTTTAACCCGTGACCTTCTATAACGGCATGAACTGTTGCCACGACCTTGACCCTCGAGCGGGCAGCGTGTTCCGCCGTCCTTATTAGACTGCCTGCCTCCCAGATGGCGTACTCGTGTTGCAGATGGACAACGTTGGGCCGGTTATCGTCTAATGCCCGGACAAAACCATCCTTTGTGCAAGGGAGCAAGACCGGCTTGTGCCCGTTGCCCCTGAGCGACCGTGCCAGGTGGGCGGTGTATTCCGCCACACCGCATGGCTTTCCCCACGAGGGAACAACCAGTCCAACAGTCAGTTGCGTCGGTTTAGGGGCCAAAGAAGGCGGTTTATCGGTTGAATTTGAGCGGGCCGGGTCTTCCCTGGATTGGTACCAGATGACTGCTCCATTCTCAGTCCTGTGTTCTTTGATGATCCGCGGAAGATGATTCAAGGGCCTCACCTGACCAATACTTTATGTGACTAGGACCCCAGCCGCGACAGATAGAAACCTACGGTTGCCCGGGCCGTTTTATCCCAGGATAGGGTGGCAGCGCGCCTTAACCCCGAAGTGGCAAGGCTTTGACTGAGTTCCCGGTTCCCCAGGACACCCTCCAACGCCATGGCCATCTCCCCCGCATCCCTTGGGTTCACCAGCAGGGCGCCATCCGCCGCAACCTCCGGTATCGCGGCCGTGTTTGAAGCTATAACGGGCAAGCCGCAAGCCATGGCCTCCACCACCGGGAGACCGTACCCCTCCGCCAGGGAGGGGTAAAACAGGGCTTCTGCTGCGTTGTAGAGGAGGGGCATATCGGCGGAAGGCACCTTCCCCAGGAATTGTACCCGGCTCCTGTCATGGGGCGACAGCGGCAAACCCCTGCAGATCCGCGCCGCCTCCTCGTCCCCAACCCCGGCAACCGCAAGCATCACGCGCCCTCCTTCCGTAACCGAAGGGACCCGGGGAACCAGGACGACCTGGCCCAGTCTTGCTTGCAGAAAGGCGTTTATAGCGGTCGGCAGGTTCTTACGGGCATATGGGGAACCCACATAGAGGACATAAGGCTGCATGAGGCCGTATTTCTTCCTGACTGATATCAGGGCTTCCGCGTCATGAATCGGGTAGAATTCCGGCGCCGGCGCCAGCGGGATTACCGCGATATCCTTCGGACCCACGCCCAGAGTCTCAAACAATTCTCTGGCGGTCCAATAGGAGGGAACTATGAACCCGGCACCGACAAGGACGGCGCCCAGAACATTTCTCGCCATCCGCTCCCTGGAAGCAGCTGAAAAATCACGGCTATGGGTGTGAAAAAAGAGGTCATGCACGGTAACGACCATGGAACCGGTGATGCCGCCACTAGCTACACCTCTTGTGAACTCGCGCATATAGGGGGATGCCAGGTCAGGGAAATGCCACACCTTTATCCCGTTTAGCCCCTCCCAGGCCAGATAGCGGAAATTCGGCATCTCCACAAGGCTTTTCATAGCCGGGTTGCCAAACAGGGAATACCGCGATCGCCGGTCCACGGCTGCCAGTGCGGATAAGAGGTTGCGGACATAGGTGCCCCTCCCCGACCCATTCTCCTGGCCGGCGCTCAGGTCAAGAGCTATGTGCAACACGCCCCGCACCCCCTGGTGCATGGCTTATGCCCGTAACCACTGAGAGCTGTACGTCCTCGACGACCCTCACCCCTATATCCAATACAACCCGCTCCGAAAAGGTTACAGCGTCCTGCATGAGGTCGTGACTGGTGTGCCTTATGTTAACCTCAACATCCGCCTGCATTCTAGATAAGGCACCGGATACTCTGACGAGGCGGCTGAAACGAATCTCCTCTGTCTGATGGCGTTGAACCTTGTGCCTGTCGATGAAGAACACGTGTTGGTGGAGCCTTCCCTGAACGATCACCTCATCGGGAATGACCTCCCAGACCAGGTCCTTGACCGAACTAACAATTTTTACAATGCGCAAAGAGGGGGTCACCAGCCTTGCCCTCTTCTCCACCATGTCCTGGATATTGGCCTGGCCGACAAGCCTCTCGGCCGTAAGCTGCTTCTCCTCGATCACGATACCGTCGCCCAAAACAGCCGTGACAACGTCCACAACGTCAGAGTCCACCACCCTGATCGGCGCGGAGATAAGTGAGCGAAAACGCAACACCCGGCCCCCTTCAGCCAGATCATAATCCACCCCGCCGACCTTGACATCCGCGGCTGCCCGCATGCCGGATTGAACCTGCGGCAGGTTTACAAAACAGTGATACGGGACCTCTGTCTCCTGCATGTGCTCCACTCCGGTCTGGTCGTGGAAGAACAGGTGTCGCTGGATTACCCCGTCGACCAGAACCCTTCCGTCAATCACCTCAAGGGCAACGGGTCCAGGGATGGTGAGGACGCGCGAAATGCGCGAAGCAGCCATGGGGAGATGTATTTCATCCTCCACAAGCCTCCGCGCGATCCCCATTCCCACAACGTGGTCGACCTTGATGCGGTCCCTGATGACGTGCGGAGCATCTCCAGGGAGACCGCCTTCCCAGTCCACACCGCTCACCACCTCCATCTCAACGGGCCTGATTACCCGTACGGCAAAACGCAAACAAACCCTTTCCCTTAGCGCGCTGCCATCACCGCCCAACTCGGCATCCACCCCGCGCAGGGTTACTGTCGCGCGGGCGTTCATGCCGGTGGATGAGGCGACCTCAATCGGCTGTTCAATATCGAAGACATCATGCTGGTAGCGTATGACCCCATTGTCTGAAACAAAATAAATCTGCTGAAATACCCGGGCGCGCGCAATTACGCGGCCATCCAGAAGGGTTAGATGCGTTTCTGTAACGGCGGCGTTAACATCGATAACCCTTACACCAGGGACGTCCAATTGGAGGCTCCTGTCAACCAGAATCTCAGTGGAGTTGGTGTCCACGACCTCATCCACCCTTAGCAGGGCCTTTTTGACTATAAGCTGTGGTGCATCAAGCTCTGTTCTGCAAGCCCCCGTTGACGGAATGACCGCGTCACTGCGGAAGACAAGCCTGAATCGCGCCTCGTATGTGAGCTCGGACACCGGGCGGTAATCCATCCCCGCCCCTTCAGCAGGGGAAAGGAGCGTCCTTTCACCGGGGAAAACTTCTAAACGCAGGCTTGGCAAAAACCCCCTGTTGGGCAAAAACAGACTGGCCGGGAGGTGGGCACGGAATCGGCAGCGTACAATCGACGCGGACGCTGCGTCACCGTCGGGCGGCGTGCCGAACCCTTCCCTGCTCACCCCTACTGAAAACAGTCCAGTGACGGCAAGGGACCGATTGCGGACATCTATGTCCAGTTCTGAAACCTCGGCATGGATTTCAGGGACCGATGTCCCCTGCAGCCTGGGAATGGTTAGCTGCCCTCGGAAAATTAGAACCCCATTCCTGCCAACTGTCAGTGAATGGGTTGCCTCGCGACCCGTGAAGGTCACGCCCGCATCGCTGACCGGTATGTCGGCAAAGACCTGCTTCAAGCGCGAGATTAAACTAGCGCCCATTGGCTGAACACCCCGAGACGGAATCGTAAACCCCTTCAAGCAACTCGGCGGCTCTATCCCAGGTAAAT
>DYIG01000055.1 GCA_020723725.1 Thermaerobacter marianensis
ATCAACGAAGATAAGGTCAAACACCGCCCCCTCTGATCCAAGCCTCTGGAGTTCGCGCAAGGCGTCCCCCAGCCTCAGCAGGGCCTCAGCCGTATAACCGGTTTCAGCCACGTTGCGCCGAACGATTTCGAGGCAACGCCTATCCTTATCGATAAAGACAACGCTTGACGCGCCGCGGCTTAAGGACTCTATACCCAAACTGCCGGTTCCCGCAAAAAGGTCCAGAATCCGCGCCCCTTGCACCCTGGTTCCAAGGATGTTAAATAAAGCCTCTTTAACCCTGTCGGATGTAGGCCTTGTTGTCAGGCCGGGGAGCGTTTTCAGCCGGCGCCCGCGCGCCGCGCCACCGATGACTCTCAACAAAAAACTCACCCCGGTTAAAGGAAATGGTTCATATTACCGCTTACCTTAGCGCATTGAAGCCGCTCATTGAAGAAATTATAAACATGTGCAAACAGATTTGCCCTCCCCCACAGGCCCTTCCCTCCAGGAATGGGAGACTGGAAGACCTCCCGATAATCGGGGGGTCTTCCGTTGAAAAGGGGGAGAATTCAACGAAGCCACCTGAAAGGGGTAGTTGGCCCTGAGCAGCCCCGAAGACCTCAAGGAGTTTAGCCCTCGTACTGATCTGGCCCTTGAAGCCCACCGGGAAGCGGCTGGCACGGCACACCGGATACCAGGTGTAAACGTGCAGGAAGAGAATCGCGGGGAGGTTGTCATTTCCAGGGTGACGGTACAGGACGAAGAGGCCGCCGGGGTCATGGGCAAACCGCCAGGGAACTACATCACCATCGAAGCCAGGGGCCTCAGGAAAAGGACTCAACAGGTGCAGGAACAGGTAGCCCGCTGCCTGGCTGATGAAATCAGGCGCCTTGTGCCCCAGAAGCCTGACCTCCAGGTGTTTGTGGTCGGCCTTGGCAACTGGAATGCCACCCCGGACTCGCTTGGACCCAAAGTCGTTGAGAGCCTGCTGGTCACCAGACACCTTCCGGCATATGTGCCTGAAGACCTCCGGGGGGGCCTGGGTTCGATATGTGCCCTGGCGCCGGGTGTTTTGGGGATAACGGGTATCGAGACCGTCGAGATCGTGGAGGGTGTGGTTAGCCGGATAAAACCTGATGTGGTTGTGGCCATTGACGCTTTGGCTTCCCGCAGCATAGAAAGGATACTGACAACCGTCCAGCTGGCAGATACAGGGATAAACCCCGGCTCGGGCGTGGGGAACCACCGCAAGGGGATCAACCAGCAAACCCTGGGGGTTCCGGTTATAGCGATCGGTGTGCCGACCGTGGTCCATGCTGTGACAATAGCCATGGACACCATAAATCTACTGATCCAACAACTCCACGCCACACAGCCGTTCTATTCCTACCTGGACAGGCTGGGGAACCAGGACAAGCAGAAGCTCATCAGGGACGTGCTCTCGCCTTATGTCGGCGACCTAACCGTAACGCCCAAAGAGGTCGATATTCTCATTGAGGACATGTCCCGTATTCTGGCAGGTGCTCTGAATGCCGCCTTCCATTCACGTATCAGGGAGCGCCAAAGCATCCTCTAAAGTGAGGCGAACCTAATGACCCCTTCCTGCAGCAACTGTCGTCACGCCAAAGACCTTAACCGTTATGGAGTGCCTGCCATCCGCTGCCGCGCCCACCGGCTGTCAACCGTATTAATAGATTCAAAACGCTGTGTAGAAAAGGGTTTGGAGGATAAATGGGATCTGGCCATGAACGCAGAGGAAAGGGGCATCCTGCAGCTCCTTGCCGGAGGCCCCATGCCTGCCTGGGAAATCGCTTCCCGGTTTATGGATACTCATAACAGTTCTATGCTGGATTTTTCTTTCGCGGCACAGAAGGTCAAATCCGCGGGATACGTTACCGTGGACCCGGATAACGGCGTATGGACACTAACCACTAAAAAATGAGCGGCTGGAAGTTTGCCGCTCATTCCTCTGTTTTTCCTGTTAAATGGTGACGCCTTAACGACCCGGACGTACCGTAGGGGCTGGCGGGTTGGGCGGCAGCGCCGCACCAGGCCGGGCGGCCAGTTGTTGCTCGGCGAGCTGAATCATGCGACGAACCATGTGTCCGCCAACCGCGCCGCACTGGCGGGCAGGCAGATCACCCCAGTAACCATCTGGGGGGGGAGTAATCCCCACTTCCTGTGCTACCTGGTATTTGAATTGATCGAGTGCCTGTTCCGCACCACGGACCAAAGCGCGGTTGCTCTTTTGACCTTGGGCCAAGGCCGGTCACCTCCTTTAAACATTATTTTTACACCCTAGCCAGCCCATATACTGGAACAATATGTGTCACGAGACAATTCTCTTAAACTGTTCCCTGAATCCGGGGAATGAGATGCTTGCGCAGGCAGCATCATCAATGACCGTTTCCCCTTCGGCCACCAGGCCCGCAACCGAAAGTGACATCGCGATACGGTGGTCACAGTGGCTGTGGCAGGATGCGCCCCGCAAACGGCGCCCGCCATAGATGCGCAAACCGTCAGGGAGTTCCTCAACGGCAGCGCCAAAACGGCTCAGCTCCTTGGCCATAACAGCCAGGCGGTCGCTCTCTTTGACCTTAAGTTCCGCCGCATCGCGGATCTCCGTTACGCCCGTGGCACAAGCTGCCGCCACCGCTATGACCGGTATCTCGTCGATCAGCCTGGGGATGAGGTCCCCGCCTATCTGCACGCCTTTCAATTCAGAGCTGGAGACTACGATATCGGCCACCGGTTCGCCGGAGACCTCCCTTTCATTCTCAACCCTTATGGACGCCCCCATGGCAGCGAGCACGTCAATGATCCCGGAACGACTGGGGTTGGTGCCGATATTGCGCATGGTGATAACGGCATCCGGCATCACGGCCGCTGCCACCATGAAAAAAGCCGCTGAGGATATATCCCCAGGGACGGTAACCGGCTGGCCTTTAAGTGAAACCGGCCCTGCAACGGAAACGGTATTGCCGTCCACCTTTATATCCACCCCGAAATAGCGGAGCATCCTCTCGCTGTGATCCCGTGAACGCGCCGGTTCAGTAACCGTGGTAGTCCCGGTTGCATTCAACCCGGCGAGGATGATGGCCGACTTCATCTGTGCAGAGGCCACCGGCAAGGTGAACTCCGCGCCTTGCAGCTGCCTCCCGTTAATCGCGAGGGGGGCGAGGTTGCCTCCCTGGCGTCCCCAAATCTCGGCACCCATCTCCCTGAGGGGCCGGGCCACCCTCCCCATGGGCCTGCGCCTTAGGGAATGATCACCGGTAAGGGTACTGAAAAAGGGCAATCCGGCCAGGATGCCCATGATCAGCCGCATGGTGGTTCCAGAGTTGCCGGCATCCAGCACATCTTCCGGTTCCTTGAGTCCGGATAAGCCTTTGCCGGAAACGGTGACACCCATTCCGAGCGGGTCGTCGCCGCTCAGGTCGATATCCACACCCATGGACCGAAAGCAGTTGACCGTACTGATACAGTCATCACCAGGGAGGAAGTTTTCGATCCGGGTAACCCCTTCCGCGATGGAGCCCAACATGATGGCCCTATGGGATATGGATTTATCCCCGGGTATGCGCACCTCCCCTTTGAACCCTTTGGAAGGCCTGACCCTGAAGATCAGCCCGTTATCCTGCTCCACTCCAGGCAATCCCTTTCCCCTCTTTCGTCTTGTGTCCCAATTACCGCTTCTGCACCTTGATCCCCGCGCCGGACAGGACAGCGAAGGCCCGGCTGCTCTCATCGGCAGTGGCGAAACCGAGCCTTATCGTCCCACCCTCCCCTTCGCGGAGGCGAAGGATTTCAATATCTTCTATGTTCACGCCTTCGTCCCCCAGGATGCCGGCAATCATGCCAATGACGCCCGGCCGGTCCTCGACCGTAACAACCACCTCGTGATAGGCCGGGAGCAGTCCCTTGTGTCTCTTCGGCAACTGGCTCCTGGTTTCCCGTGCCCGTGCAAATTCGCTGCGGATGGCATCAAGATCCTGGTCTGCCACCGCGTGTTCCAACACCAGGAGCGATTCCCGGAACCGGCCCAGCATCTCCAGCACCGGTTTCCTGTTGGACGCCAGTATGTCCAGCCAGATCCCCGGCGGGCTGCCGGTGATCCGGGTGGTGTCCCTGAAGCCACCCGCAGCCAGAGATATCACGCCCGGGTCCTCCGTTTCCAACCCGGACACGGCGTTTACCAGCGCCACAGCAACCAGCTGCGGGAGGTGGCTCACGGCGGCAACCCAACGGTCATGCCTTTGCGGGTCCATACAAACCACCTTGGCCCCCGTCATCTCCACCAGTCTCTTCGGGCCCTCAAAAAATTCTGCAGCCCTGCCGCGGAGCCGTGGCTCTGCATCAGTGGCCCCTTTCCAAGACGGCTCTGTCAGCACGTAAATCGCATTTTGAAAGAGATAGGGATCGGCAGCCTCGATCCCCTGGTGCTCGGAACCAGACATAGGATGGCCACCAATGAAAAGCGCCTGCGGGAAAGGCGGGAGGTTCTCGGACATCTCCTGACAGATGCCCACTTTGGTGCTGCCGACATCCGTCACAACGGCCCCGTCTTTCAGGGCCGGGGCGATTTCTCTGGCCAGCCGTAACGTCGCGCCTACAGGAGTGGCCAGGACAACGAGGTCAGCATCCCTGACAGCCTCATCCAGATTATTAGCGAATCTATCTATGGCGCCGATCTCGACTGCCCGCTGCATGGTCTCCTTTGAGAGATCGTAACCCGTGATCTCCGTCTGGATGCGCCTCTGTTTCCAGGCCAGGCCGAGTGAACCTCCTATAAGGCCAATACCGATGATGGCGATCTTTTCAAACACCCTGGTAACGACACCCCCGGTCCGGGATCGCGCATCATTACCCCGGCAAGCTTACTGTTTGGACCCCAGCACCGCTGAAGGGCGGCGGCAGGTGCGCCCCACAGCCTCCGCCACCGCGGCCACCTCTTCCATCATCCGCCCGAACCGCTCCGGGGTAAGGGATTGCGGCCCATCCGACCAGGCCTGCTCGGGTCTGGGGTGCACCTCCACGGCCACCCCGTCGGCCCCCGCGGCCACCGCTGCCCTGGCCAGAGGGGTAACAAGGCCCCAGCGACCCGTCCCGTGACTGGGATCGACGATTACCGGCAGGTGGGTGAGTTCCTTCACCACGGGAACAGCGTTCAGATCGAGCGTGTTGCGGGTCTCCGTCTCAAAGGTCCTGATCCCCCGCTCGCACATGACAACATTGAAGTTGCCCTCAGAGAGGATGTATTCAGCCGCCATAAGCCACTCCTGGATGGTAGCCGACATGCCCCGTTTCAGCAAGACGGGTTTGCCTGTTTTGCCGACCGCCCTGAGGAGGTAGAAGTTCTGCATGTTGCGGGCGCCAACCTGCAGCATGTCGGCATACTCAGCGACAAGGGACACCTGTTCCGGCGACACAACCTCCGTAACGACAGGCAGGCCATACCTCTCCCGGGCCTCGGCCAGGATCTTTAATCCCTCTTCCTCAAGGCCCTGGAAGCTGTAAGGTGAGGTTCGCGGCTTGAACGCCCCTCCCCTCAGGATGGCGCCACCACCTTTGCTGACAACCTCGGCGGTTTCCAGGAGCTGATCACGGCTCTCAACGGCACAGGGCCCTGCTATAACAACGACCTCCTGACCGCCGATCTCCACAGGGCCAACCTTGACCACCGTCGGTTCCTTGCGGAACTCCCGGCTGACCAGCTTGAAAGGCTTTTGAATCGGCACCAGCTTTTCCACCCCGGGGTAGGCTTCAAGGCCGGACGTGGCAAGTGCCGCCTTTTCGGTGACACCCCCGATGGCCCCGATGACCGTCCTTTCGGTACCTCTGGATAGGTGTATGCCGAAACCTATCTCTTCGAGCCTCTTTATAACATGTTCAATCTGTTCTTCACTCGCGCCCGGCTGCATGACCACTATCACGATCGCCAATACCTCCCCGAGAAAGAGCCCCGCGAAAAAGCCGATATTAACAAAAAACCCCGTCCCACTAGCAGGGACGGAGGTCCGCGGTACCACCCTGATTGGCCCTGTTACAGGCCCGCTCGTTAACGGCGCTCTTATCTGATGATATAGCTGAGTATAGCGCCCCTCGATAACGGCGAGGAAACCGTCATCCACTACTAACCTACTCAGGGTTTGGGCCCTCGTAAGATTTCATGGATGCGCTCGCAGGTGTATTCGACGTTCCCGGCCCCGGCTCGCACCAACCGCCGTTTCTCTGAACCCGGGGATTCCGCCTACTCTTCCCGCTCATCGTTTTAGCCAATTTGGGCATTACTGGCTTAAATACTAGCAACCGGGGGCACATCATGTCAATGGAGTGATGGCCCTCTGGTAACCATCCTGATAACAATGATAACAATTGGACAACATGATGATATGAGTATGAAGGGTTTTCTACAATCAGGGCATCCCCCGACACTGTTACTGGCATTTCTGTACTTTGACGTCAGTTTCATGGTTTGGGTTGTCAACGGGGCGATGGCGCCGTTCATAAGCGAGGACCTCGGCCTCTCGGCCGCGCAAAAGGGTTTGATGGTGTCGGTTCCTGTCCTGGCCGGGGCGCTCCTCCGCATTCCCCTTGGTTTCCTGGCGGAGGTCTGGGGCCGTAAAAACGCGGCCGTGCTCGGCATGGCCTTGACGGTGGCCGGTTTGCTCTATGGGTGGCAATCCGTTAACACTTACCTGGATGTGCTGTTGATGGGCGCCATGCTGGGCGTGGCCGGGGCCAGTTTCGCGGTGGCATTGCCGCTTGGGGCCGGGTGGTTCCCGCCGCAATACCAGGGTTTGGCCATGGGCATCGCCGGAGCCGGCAACAGCGGAACCGTGCTCGCCGGTCTCTTCGCCCCCCCTTTGGCTCAGCGGTTTGGGTGGGCAAACGTTTACGCCCTGGCTGCTCTGCCCGTCCTGGCCGTACTGTTGGCGACCTGGCGCTTCGCCAAGGAACCCCCGGACAGGGTTGTGCGCAAACGTCTTGCCGACTATTTGAAGGTGTTTGCGGAAGGGGACCTCTGGGTTTTCAACCTATTGTACTGGGTCACTTTCGGCGGCTTTGTCGGCTTCTCCAGTTTCCTGCCCACCTTCTTCCGTGACGAATACGGCCTGACCAAGGTTCAGGCCGGTCAGTTCATGACGGTCGTGGCCTTCACGGCCAGCGCGGTGCGCGTGCTGGGCGGGTATGTGGCGGACCGGGTCGGCGGCATCACCACCCTGAAATTCCTGTATCTTCTCATCGCAGCTACGGCGGCCTTTGCCAGTGCCATCCCTCCCCTACCGGCCATGCTCGTGATCCTGTTCTTCATGGCGATTGGCATGGGTGCGGGGAACGGTGCGGTGTTCCAGTTGCTCCCCTTCCGCTGGCCCCACGCCAAGGCGGTCACTACCGGTATAGTCGGCGAGTTCGGCGCTCTGGGAGGCGCCTTCCTCCCAACTGTGATGGGCATCGCCAAGGAAATTACCGGCTCCTTCAGCAGCGGCTTCCTGATCTACGGGGCCAGCGCGGTCATCGCCTGGCTGCTCCTCTATGGGGTAGCCCGGGTCTGGACGAGGAGCTGGATAGGCGAAGGAGGCCGTGCCCGTCTCTGAAAAACGGGCATTGCACGCCGGGTCATGCGACGGCTGGAGAGCTCAACCGCATTGACCTGCACATCCCGTACGGCGCCATCAGCCGATGGCCTCCTTCAACCGGCGGCAGTAGGCAGCCACCCTGGCGGCGATTTCATCCGGGGTTCCACCCTGCCCGATGAGTTTGACCAGCGCGCTCCCCACTATCACCCCATCCGCAACCTGAGCCGCTTCCCGGGCCTGTTCAGGGGTGCTGATACCAAACCCGGCAGCCAACGGCACGTTCGTCAGCGGCCTGAGCCGTCCGACCATCTCACTTAGACGGCTGGACAGCTTCTCGCGCTCCCCGGTGACACCGGTCAACGATACACAGTATATGAACCCACCGGCCTGTGAGACTATCCGGCGCAGACGGCTGTCTGTGGTCGTCGGCGCAACCAGGGGTATCAGGTGCAAACCTGCAGCGGCGCAAACACTGGCGAGTGGGCCGCTCTCCTCCACTGGCAAGTCGGGGACGATCAAACCGTCCAGTCCTGCGGCTGCAGCATCCTGAACAAAGCGATCAAGGCCATATTGCATTACGGGGTTGAAGTAGGTCATGAAAAGAAGGGGGGTTTGAATATCCCTGCGCAGGACCGCCACCAGTTCGAAGGCCTGTTTGAGCCGGAAACCCCCTTCCAAGGCTCGCTGTACCGCCTGTTGGATAACCGGGCCGTCCGCGAGCGGGTCTGAGAAGGGTAGACCTAGCTCGACAATGTCGGCGCCGGCCTCCACCATCGCCAGGACACAACGGCGGGTATAAGCGCCTTCCCGCCGCTCTGCCTCAGCCCCTGGAAGCACGCGTCTATCCGGTTGGCCTCGCTTCCCTTCGCCATGCCTGGCACTGGAACTGCTGACAACTGAACTCCCCCCCCTAACAAAACCCCTGGATTATGAGGCATCTCCAACTAGCAATCGGCATCACACCGTTCATAGCTTCAGCACACGGGCCACGGACTGAACGTCCTTGTCACCCCGCCCGGACAGGCAAACCAGCACTGCGGCGTCGCGCGGCACCGCCTTCACCAGTTCCGGCAGGTAGCCGATAGCATGCGAGCTCTCCAGCGCCGGGATGATACCCTCCGTCTCAGCGAGCAGTCGAAAACCGGCCAGGGCCTGCTCATCCGTAACCGATACATACTGAACACGCCCGATATCCTTCAGAAACGAGTGTTCCGGACCGACACCGGGGTAATCGAGGCCCGCCGAGATGGAATGGGCCTCCATTATCTGCCCGTCGTCATCCTGCAAGAGGTAGCTCAAGGCCCCGTGCAAGACACCGGGCCGCCCTGCGGTCAACGTTGCCGCGTGCCGTCCGGTATCGACACCACTTCCAGCGGCCTCGACACCAACCATGCGTACCGCCTCATCCTGCAAGAAGGGGTAGAAAAGGCCCATGGCATTGGAGCCACCCCCAACGCAGGCGACCAGATAATCAGGCAGCCGCCCCTCCCTCTCCAGGAACTGCCCCTTGGCCTCCTGACCGATGACGGCCTGGAAATCGCGCACCATCATGGGGTAAGGGTGGGGCCCGCCGACCGATCCCAGGACATAGTAGCTCGATTCCACATTGGTTACCCAGTCCCGGATGGCCTCGTTCATGGCGTCCTTCAA
>DYIG01000056.1:0-1399 GCA_020723725.1 Thermaerobacter marianensis
CAGACGCTGTAATTGTAGACACCACAAACATGAGTGTTGATCAGGTGGTGCGGTTCGTTCTATCGTATTGCCAGCAGGAAGGTGGTCACTCTGATCTATAAGATTTCATGCAGGCTTCTGAGCATAATCGCCAGGATTCTGTTTCGTTGGCATACAGAAGGCCAGGAGAACCTTCCAAAACAGGGGCCGGTTATCGTTTGCGCAAACCACGGCAGTATCTGGGACCCCCCTATAATCGGGGGTTCACTCCCCCGGCAGATTCACTTCATGGCTAAACATGAACTCTTTAATATCCCTCTTGTGGGGTTGTGGCTTAGATCCGTGGGGGCTTTCCCCGTTAAACGAGGAACTGCGGATTTGGGCAGTTTCAGGCAAGCTCTTAAACTCCTTAAAGAGGGGCGCGTTGTTGGCATTTTCCCGGAAGGGACGCGTAATAGAGGCGGGGAATTGCTTCCGGCAAACGCGGGCGCTGCCTATCTCGCCATTACTTCCGGGGCCCCCGTGGTGCCAGTGGCAATCTCATGCAGCTATCGGCTTTTTTCCAGGGCGATCATAAAGATCGGGGAGCCAATTGACGTTCAGCAGTACCGGCAGAATCGAAGGAGACGGGGAGGGGATTCAGCCAACATAGCCAATGAAGTGATAATGGGCAGGATAAAGGCCCTTCTTGCATCTTCCAAGGGTGAGGTGAAGGGTGGTTGAAGATTTACCTGGCTGATGTCTCTGGTTTTTGTCTTGGGGTGCGAAGGGCCGTTTCCCAGGCGGAGAAGCTGGCCGCAGGCGGGGTTGGGGTTAACACGCTCGGGCCCCTCATTCATAATCCCCAGGAGGTTCAGAGACTTAGGGAGCAAGGCGTCGGGGTAATAGACTCTATCGATGAGAGTTCATCTGGAACCGTGGTTGTCCGTGCCCACGGGGCTCCCCCGGAGGTTTATCGTCAGGCGCTTGAAAACGGCATCAATCTCGTCGATGCCACTTGTCCATTCGTGTTATCCTTGCAGAAGAAGGCAATGTCTCTGGCTGAGGCCGGTTACCCGGTGATAATTGTCGGTGACTCCACTCACCCTGAGGTAAAAGGTGTAGTGGGTTGGACCGGTAGCGAAAACTCATACGTGGTATCGTGTTTTGACGATCTGGATAGGCTACCTCCCCTGGAACGCGCCGGCGTAGTGGCGCAAACTACTCAGCGGGAGGAGTTTGTTGAGGCCATAGTATCCATTCTGAGGGGGCGTGTTGCTGACCTCAGGGTGGAGAAGACCATCTGCAGGGCCACGACCGAGAGGCAAGAGGCGGCACGAAACCTGGCAGGTCAGGTTCAGGTGATGCTTGTCATAGGAGGCAGGGCCAGTTCCAATACACAGAAACTGGCCAGCATATGCCGGGATGCCGGTGCCGTTAC
>DYIG01000056.1:1409-8842 GCA_020723725.1 Thermaerobacter marianensis
TCAAATCGAATCTGCTGCGGATATCAACCCGAGCTGGTTCGAGGGTGTGGATGTCGTGGGAATCACTGCAGGCGCTTCAACGCCGGACTGGATCGTAAAGGGGGTCATTAATCGAATGGAAGAGTTGGTTCAACTGGGCGGCGAAAACGGTATGGGTGAGCAGGTAGAGGCAAAAAAGGAAAAATCCATTGAGTCGTATAAGCCGGAATCAGGTCAGGGGGTTCTGGAGGCCGAGGGGATTGGTGAAATCAAAACCTTTCGTCCCGGGCAGACGGTAGAGGGTACAATCGTGCAGATTGCTGCCGATCATCTGCTCGTAGATATAGGCTACAAATCCGAAGGAGTGGTCCCGCTCTCCGAGATATCTCTCCCTGCCGGGGAGACAATTGGATCGGCATTCCGAACGGGGCAGGGTTTGCAGTTTGTGGTCGTTGGTATAGATAACCAGGAAGGCACATTGCTTCTTTCCCAACGCCGGGTGCGGGAGCGCGAGGCGTGGCGGACACTGGAAAAGGCACATGCCAACCAGGAGGTCCTTGAGGCGCCCGTTCTGGAGGTTGTCAAGGGAGGTCTTCTGGTGGATCTCGGTGTCCGGGCATTCATGCCTGCCTCGCAGATACAAAGAGGGTATGTGGCCGACCTTAATGAATACGTTGGCCAGAAGGTACGCTGCCGGATAATCGAGTTTGATAGGGCAAACAGAAGGGCGGTAGTTTCGCAGAAGGCCGTTCTTGAGGAAGAGGCCCAAGCCAAGAGGGAAAAGATCTGGGGCGAAATCGAAGAGGGCCAGATCCGAACCGGGACGGTAAAGAGTATTACCGACTTTGGAGCCTTTATTGATTTAGGCGGGTTGGACGGCCTCCTGCATGTGTCGGAGATTTCCTGGGGACGCGTGGGGCACCCGTCCGATGTCCTCTCAGTCGGTGAAACGGTAACGGTTAAGGTACTGAAACTGGACAGGGAGAGAGAAAAGATCTCCCTTGGTTTGAAACAGGTTCAGCCCGATCCCTGGGACACAGTGGAGAAGAAATACCAGCCGGAGATGACTGTAAGCGGACGCGTCATGAGGATAGTCCCCTTCGGTGTTTTTGTGGAACTTGAACCGGGGGTTGAGGGGCTTATACACATATCCCAGTTGGCCGACCGGCGCGTTAATGACCCGCGGGAGGTCGTGCAGGAGGGTGAAACTGTCAAGGTAAGGGTTCTAAAGGTATCTGGTGCCGAAAAGAGAATCAGCCTTTCCATGCGTGAGCCAAAGGCAATGGCTCAGCCTGAGCGGCAGCGCGAGAGCGCACCTGCTAAACGTGGCGCCACTGGAGAAGCAATTGAAGTGACTGCGGAAAGCGCGGCGGGTAACGCGCCAACCTTTGAAAGCGTTACCCTTGGGGACGTTTTCGGTGATGTGCTGAAGCAATCACGATCTCGCTCCACGCAAGACCAATCGTAATCGGGGGACATCGTTCCAGGTGGTTGAGGATTCAGTAGGGGTTATAGCAGAGGTCCGGCCAGGCACCCCTGCAAGGGAAATGGGTTTAGAACCAGGGGATCGCCTTCTGGAGGTTAACGGTAAAAAAGTTAGCGACTATGTAGATTACCGCTTCGAAACCTGTGGCGAGTTGGTGGAACTTACAGTCCAAAAGACTAATGGGGAGCAGTGGGTCATTGAATTTGAGAAGGATTATGACCAGGACCTCGGGATAGTCTTTGCCAATGATTTATTTGACGGCTTAAAGGAATGTAAAAACGCTTGTGTTTTCTGTTTCCTCCAGCAAATGCCAAAGGGTATGAGGAAAAGCCTCTATGTCCGCGATGACGACTACCGGCTGTCTTTCCTCCATGGAAACTTCATTACCCTTACCAACCTTTCTGAGGCCGAGTTCTCCCGCATCATAGACCAGAAACTCAGTCCGATGTACATTTCGGTTCATGCAACCAATCCGGATGTTCGACAGCAACTGATGAAAACTCCAAAATCCAGGGACATCATGGGACAACTGCGCCGCCTCGCAGATGCCGGCATAGACATTCACGCGCAGCTGGTCCTGTGCCCAGGGCTCAATGATGGTCCTGAGTTGAACAGGTCAATTCGCGACCTCGAAACCCTGGGCGAAAGGGTTTTATCGATAGCTGCGGTGCCTGTTGGCCTTACAAAGCACCGAAAAGACCTCCAGCGTTTGCGTACATTCACTCGTGAGGAGGCCCTTGGCATTTTGTCTCAGGTGGCAGCCTGGCAGAGACTTTTCCTTTCGCGATACGGAAGGCGCATCGTTCATGCCGCCGACGAGTTTTACGTTATAACTGGGAAGCCCGTTCCGTCTGCCCGCAATTACGAAGGTTTCCCTCAACTGCAAAACGGCATCGGCTTGATCAGGCTCTTTACTGATCAATTCAAACGCGCTGGGCGGAAATCCTCGGGTGAGTTGCCGTCCCGCCGTGTTACTGTAGTGACGGGGAGATCAGCAGCACCCACAATCTCCAAACTCCTGTTATCATTGGAAGGCTCCGGCATAAGCGCGCTGGTCTTGCCCGTGAGGAACGAGTTCTTCGGCGAGACGGTGACAGTTACGGGGCTTTTGACCGCAAAAGATATAATCTCAGCGCTTATCTCTGCCCGGAATGAAGGGCAAGACCTCGGGGAGGAAATACTCCTGCCAGAGGTGGTGATACGAGATGGGGAGGGAGACCTCCTCGACGGCTTGCGCCCGGGGGATATCGCTTCCGCAGTAGGGGTGCCGGTACGCGTTGTGATGGTGCACGGTGGGGCCTTCTTTGAGGCATTGACCGGAGTGGTTGCCGCTTAGCGGGGGAGGTGATTTTATGCCGATTGCTAGTGATCGTTTGCCGCAGGTTGCCGTGATTGGTCGGCCCAATGTCGGCAAGTCGTCTCTTTTCAACCGTATAACGGGCAGAAGGCATTCTATTGTTGAGGATACCCCCGGTGTGACCAGGGACAGCATAGAGGCAAGGGTAGATTGGGACCGGCGCCCTTTCGTGCTCATCGATACGGGGGGTGTACAGAGGGACCCTACCGAAGTGGATCCTGTCCTGGACCGCGAGCAAAGAAAGATTATTCTGGATGCCGTCCGTGATCAGGTGTTCCGCACCTTGAAGGAATCGGATCTGGTAGTCATGGTGGTCGACGGCAAGAGCGGCTTGACCCCGGATGATGAGGATGTGGCCGACCTGGCCCGAAGAGCGTGCAAGCCAGTCCTTTTGGTTGTAAATAAAGTTGATAACGCGCGACTGGAAGACCGTGTTTACGAGTTCTATTCCCTTGGCTTCGGGGAACCAATAGGTGTGTCGGCTGAACACGGTCGCAATGTTGGTGAGCTCCTTGACCGTATTCTTAGCCACCTGCCGGAAACGCCAGAGGATGATCAGGCCCCGGATGCTTCTGAAGAAGACATAACCAAGGTCTGTGTGCTGGGTCGGCCCAATGCCGGGAAGTCGTCGCTTGTGAACAGGCTTTTTGGGGACCAGCGCCTGCTGGTGAGCGACATACCGGGGACCACCAGGGACTCCGTTGACGTCATCTGGGAGGCAGGCGACTCGCGCTTCCTGCTCATAGATACGGCAGGCATGCGCAGGAAGGCCAAGATCAACCACCCCATCGAGTACTACAGCAACCTGAGAACCATCCGGTCCATCGAGCGGTCCGACGTGGCCCTGATCGTCCTCGATGCCACCAGGGAGTTCAGCGAGCAGGACAAGAAAATAGCGGGCCTGGCTCATGAGCGGGGAACAGCCAGCATAATACTGGTCAATAAATGGGACGCCGTACAGAACATCACGACCAAGGAATTCGAGACAGAGGTCCGTAACCAGATGCCCTTCATGGCCTATGCCCCGTTCCTGTTTATCTCCGCCAAAACCGGGTTGGGTTTGCATAAACTGCCAGGGCTCATAGAAAAAGTGGCTGCCAACCGTGTCTTTCGCGCCAAGACACCCGATGTGAATCGCGTTATTCATGATGCCCAGGCGCTTCATGCGCCTCCGGGCAGGAAGGGCCGCCACCTTAAGATCTACTATGCCACCCAGGCCAGTGTGGAGCCGCCTACATTTGTTTTATTTGTCAATGACCCGGAACTGATGCACTACTCCTATGAGCGGTACCTGGAAAACCGGTTGAGGGAGGCGTTTGACTTTACAGGTACGCCCATTAGATTTGAGTACCGCATTCGTCACAGGCAGCCACCGCCTGGGAGGGAACCCCGATGATGATATTGATGCTGGTCGCCGCCTACCTCATTGGGTCGCTGCCGGCCGGGCTTATTATCACCAGACGGGTCGCCGGCGTCGACGTAAGGCGCTACGGCAGCGGCAACATCGGTATGGCTAATGTGGCGCGGGTTGCGGGTTGGAAAGCAGGCGCCGTCGTGCTTCTGGTCGATGCCGCCAAAGGCGTAATTCCCGTTTTGGCCGCTACCCGTCTGGGGGCGCCTCCACTGTGGGTGGCATTTGCGGGAATGGCTGCGGTGATCGGGCACAACTGGTCTGCATTTCTCAAGGGGAGGGGCGGCAAGGGGGTGGCCACAACATTGGGCGTCCTGGCGGTAATTGCCCCTCTCACGGTGCCGGTCCTGGCAGGTGTTTGGCTTGTAATGGTTGCCCTGACCCGCTATTCGTCGGTCGGTTCGCTGACGGGCCTGTCTCTTATGCCGTTTCTGATCTGGGCCTTCGGTTACGCACAGGAGGCGGTTCTCTTCGGGGCTCTGGCCGCGCTCCTGGGGATCTATCAACACAGGTCGAATCTCGTCCGGCTATTGCAGGGCCGGGAGAACAAGATCACTCTGCGCTCCGGCAGGCCTTCTTGAGGAGGATAATTTTTGAACATCCTGGTTTACGGGGCTGGTGCCGTCGGCTGCATGGTGGGAGGGTTCCTTGCTGCTGGAGGGCACCGTGTCGTGCTTCTGGGACGACCTTCCGTTATGGATCCGATTGGTTCTACCGGTATGACCCTCAATTGGCAGGGGCGGCAAAAGCGCGTTCAACCCCTGGTTTCATGTTCACTTGAGGATGCCCTGTGCCACGCCTCGCCGGAGTTGATCATCCTAACCGTAAAGGCGTTCGACACGGAGACAGCAGCCAACGACATAGCATCAGCCTTTGCCGGAGGGGATGCCCCTCAGGTGCTTACCCTGCAAAACGGTGTGGGCAACGAGGAGGTCCTTTCAAGGGTTCTGGGCTCCGGAAGGGTTCTCTCCGGTACGACAACCCTCGCCGTTTCCATGTCGCGGCCCGGTGTCGTTGACGTGCATAACCGGAGCGGTGGAATGGCCTTTGCGCCCGTCACACCCGGGGATACCGCAAGTCTGAAACGGCTCCGCGAATTGGTGGAAACCTTCAAGGGACAAGGGGTGCCGACAGTTCCCCTGGATGACTACCGCTCCCTTAAATGGTCAAAGCTCCTCCTGAACATGCTGGGTAACGGGATCAGCGCCATTCTGGACATGCCCCCGGGGCATGCCCTTGCTGACCCGATGGTTTACCGGCTGGAGGTCTTGGCCTTGAGAGAAGCCCTCTTGGTGATGAATTCATATGGCATTCCATGCTCTGACCTGCCAGGTTACCCTGTTAAGCTGCTTGCCAGGGTTATCCGTATACTGCCTATAAGCGTTTCCCGGCGTATCCTGGGGCCGCGCATATCGGGAGGCAGGGGTGATAAACTCCCCTCGCTCCTCCTTGACCTCAGACGTGGTCAGAGGCGAACGGAAATCCCCTTCCTCAATGGAGCCGTTGTGGAATGGGGCCGTCGCCGGGGAATACGCTGCCCGGTGAACGAGGCCGTAACCACGGTGATCACAGGGATATCGTCGGGGTCGGTTGATTGGCAGAAATTCCGGCAGAACCCCCAGGCCCTCTTTCAGTACGCAGTTTGAAAAAGCCTTATTACAAACAGTGGTATAACAAAAAACCCCTGCTCATATGGTTTAGTGTCCAAATTGGGCTGGCCATGTCGCGGCCTGTCCGCGGTTGCCCTGTTACCTCCAGGGCTCACCAGATCGAGAGGGGGAGACAGATGGAAGGCTTCGACATTTACAAAGATGTTGCCGAACGGACAGAGGGGGACATCTACATCGGCGTTGTAGGGCCGGTCCGGACGGGCAAGTCAACGTTGGTAAAGAAGTTTATGGAGATGCTTGTAATCCCGAACATCCCGAATCCATACGACCGGCAGAGGGCCATAGACGAAATGCCGCAAAGCGGCGCCGGAAGAACCGTCATGACAACCGAACCCAAGTTCGTTCCTGCCGAAGCGGTGGAGATTTCCCTGTCCGAAGGGGTGCAGTGCCGGATAAGGTTGGTGGATTCAGTCGGATACCCCGTGGAAGGGGCGCTGGGTTATAACGAGGAATTCGGGCCCAGGATGGTGACCACCCCCTGGTTTGCCTATGACATACCTTTTGAAGAGGCCGCAGAGGTGGGAACCAGGAAGGTTATCGCCGATCATTCGACGATAGGCCTTGTAGTTACCACGGATGGCAGTTTTGGCGAAATCCCGAGGGATAACTACATTGACGTGGAAAGGCGGACCATTGAGGAGATACGTGACCTTGGCAAGCCTTTTCTTGTGCTCCTGAATACCGCAAGGCCCCACGACCCCGCTACACGGAACCTGGCTCACGCCATGGAAGAGGAATACGGGGTAACGGTCATACCCATAAACATTGCCCGGAGGGCATCACTTCCATACTGGAACAGGTCCTTTACGAATTCCCTGTGACCGGGGTCGACATGCCGCTTCCGGGGTGGATTGCGGAACTCGACTTGAATCACAGGTTGCGCCGCGAATTCGAGGACATGATAAGCACCGCCCGGGAGTCCATGATTAAGGTAAGGGACGTCCAGCCCGCAATAAAGCTCCTGGCTGACAATGATATCACTGAACGCGCGGTAATCAGCAAATTGGACCTGGGTACCGGCACGGTGAAGGTGGACGTGGAGGCACGGGAAGACCTATTCTACGAAGCCCTGCGTGATATAGCCGGTGTTGATATAAACGACAAGAGGGCCCTCATGCGACTGATGCGAGACCTCGTGCACGCCAGGAACGAATACTCCAGGATGGGAGAGGCCTGGCAAACTGCTCAGGATACCGGCTATGGCATAGTCGCGCCCGGGCTTGCCGACATGGATTTCCAGGAGCCCGAGATGGTCAAAAAGGGCAACCAGTTTGGTGTTCGTTTGAAGGCCAAGGCGCCGTCGTTCCATATAATCCGCACTGATGTGGAGGCGGAGTACACACCTATTCTCGGTACGGACCGGCAGGCAGAGGACCTGGTGAACTACCTCCTCGAAAAATTTGAGGATGATCCGAGCAAGATCTGGGAATCAAATATATTTGGGAAATCCCTTAATGAATTGCTTCGGGACGGGGTTCGAGGGAAGCTTGAAAGGATGCCGGAAACGGCTCAGAAAAAGTTCCAGGAAAC
>DYIG01000057.1 GCA_020723725.1 Thermaerobacter marianensis
CGCCGGTATGCAGGCAGAAAACTATTTTGAACCATCCCGTAAACATAAAGTGCCATCCAAATGGAACAAGCTTTTTTATTCTGTGCTACGATGGGGGCGCGGCGTGCAGGCGGTAACCCCCCTGTAAATTGTCTCACTGTAGGCGTGGGTCTCCCTACCGTAGCGGTTCACCCTGCCGAACCTACGAAAAAAATTCTTTTCAACCGGAACCTTTATCGGTTATTCATCACAATGAAAGATTTTGCCTGGAGCACGGATTCAGGTCCCACAATTAGGCAATGATCTAATGGAAGGATACATAATACAGACCCTCGAAATCTTGTCGGCAATACGTATTTGTGACTGGGGGAAATGCGATGAAGGTCGCTATGGTAACCTCGTGGCCGCCCCGGTGGTGCGGTATTGCCATCTACGCCGAGAACCTGGTGGATGCCCTCCGGGCCGCGGGCGCCGACGTTCATATCGTTTGTCATAAGGATGGGGGAAGGGATGGGGAAAAACAGGTTTACCCGGTCCTGGACCAATGGGATCCGGGTTGGTACTGGGATCTGTTCAAAACTGTGGAGGCCATTGACCCGGACGTCGTGCACATCCAGCACGAATTTGGTCTCTACACCTATTTCCAACGCGCGGGGGTATATGATTTTGAGCCACGTAACGCTTTTGAGCTGGCACTCCCCCTGTTCCGTTGGCGTATTGCCCGGAGACCAGCAGTGATAACCTATCACTCCGTGTTCTCCCAACTTACCTATGAAGAGGCGCGGTACTACGATCAAATGATAGGTCTGGCAGCAGCCAGCATCGTGCATGAACCGTATCAAAAGGCGCACTTGCCCGGGAACATAGGACGGGTTCCGGACAATGTCTTCGTTATACCTCATGGCGCGGGCCGTTCAAGCTCAGCCCCGGGGGGCAGGCGCGCTTCCAAGGAGCGTCTCGGGATAGAGGCAGGGCGGCCAGCCGCCGGTGTCATGGGTTGGTGGGAACCAAATAAGGGTTTTGACAGGGTGATCAGGGTCTGGCCGCGTGTGGTTGAGCGCGTGCCCGGAGCGACCCTGCTCTTTTCCGGCGGCGCCCGACCCGGGAGTCCAACGGGAGAGGCAACCAGGGCCGAGTACCTGGGGCTTATTGAGCGGAGTCCGGTGAAGGGCTCTATAAAGGTTATTGAGGGGGCTTTCAGCAGGGAGGAGTACATTTCAATAATGTCGGCCTTCGATTTTGCCATCCTGCCATACCTTTACGCCAGCCAGTCCGGGAACCTGGCGCACGCCTATGAAGCGGGCCTCCCCATTGTGGCCAGCGGCATAGAGGGGCTGAAATCATCACTTGAAGCCAGTGGGGCCGGTTTGCTTGTGCCCGCAGGGGACGATGCCGCAGCGGATGAAGCCCTCGTTGAGGCTATTGTGCGCCTGTTCAATGACGCAGGGCTCCGGCGCAGGCTTGCCAGGCGGTCGCGGGAATATGTAAGGAACGTCATAAAATGGGACCGCGTGGCCAAGCGGCACCTCGACGTCTACCGGTGGGCCAGGAAACGCCTGGTAGACCCGTCCAACTACATCCCCTTCCTTGAACAGAGGGTCCATGTATGAGGCCAGGGCCGACGCACAGGCTTGCGGTTATAGGTTGCGGCGCTTTCGGGCGCTTCTGCCTCGAAACGGTTGCTTCCATGGACGGTATCGAATTGGCGGCATTGGTGGATACCGATGCACGCAACCTCGATGCCGCCTCAAGGGTTTGGCGGACGGGCAGGAAGGCTGGGGCTGACGCGCCAGTATTGATGAAGGACCATCGGGAGCTATTGCAGTTGCCTGATATAGATACCGTATGGGTTATAACCCCGCCATACCTGCACCATAGGCTGGCCAAGGATCTGCTTATGGCCGGGAAGCACCTCTTTCTGGAGAAGCCCGGTTCGCTAACGGTAGCTCAGGCGGATGAAATCCTGGCTCTTTCGCGGTCCAAGGGGCTGCATGTCGCCATAGATTTTGTGATGCGGCACAACCCTATTTATACCCTTATTGCGGAGCTTCACCACGCCGGTTTGCTCGGACCCCTCGAACGGTTTGCGCTGGAGAACCTTGCCGCGGACGAAAATTTGCCACCCCAGCACTGGTTTTGGCACCCTGAACTCAGCGGGGGGATCTGGATCGAACACGGGGTGCATTTCTTCGACCTGGCTGCCTGGTTGGCTGGCACACCGGAGTCTTTGGTTTCGACCGCTATCAGCCGCGAAAACGGCGAAGTGGGGCTGAGGGGTGGCGCTGCCGGTATGGTGGATTCCGTATCGGCAACCGTTATTTATGGCAATCCCGGCGTAAGTGAGAAATCAATAGCTAATTTTTATCATAGTTTTACTAGGCCTCGGGTGCTAGAATGCACTAGGGCTTCCCTTGGTTTCCAACGGGCTAATCTCAACGTTAAAGGCTGGGTTGCGGAGGAGTTGTCCGGCCGGGTATTGGCCGGGGAGGGTTTACTGGAAAAACTATCCATGCATCCCTGGCTTGAAGTGGAGACCCTGGAAGAATACAGGGAAAAGAGGGTTTTTCTGGGCCGGGGGAGAAATATCCCGTCAGAAAATCTCATAGCCATACGGGGTTCTTTAGGAGACCGGCAAGAGGTCTACCGTGAATCGATCAGAAAAGGCCTGCGTGGGTTGCTGGATGCCGTCGCCGGGCGAGATAGCGGGATGGTTTCGTTTTCCTTGGCCAGGGATGCGATCCGGCTTGCGGAAGCCGCTACCGTATCTCAGCGGGAGAGAACCCATGTGCCGTTGTAGGGGCGTCGTGAAAAAGCGGGTGGGCCTTTTTCACCGGGCCTGTAGATAAAGCGGTTTACAGATAGGCAGGTGCTCATTGTGCAGTTGGTTAAAAGCCGGAGGTTAGTTGTGACTCTGGCGCTGATTGCTTTTGTATTCATGGTATGGCAGGGAATAGCCCTGGCCGCCATCATATATTCCGAACCTTTTCCCAGGAAGGCACTTGGTTATGCCAAGCCGGTTATCGGCATAAGGGTTCTCGCCACTGATGGCGATAAAGTGGCCACTGCGCAAATTACGGTCGATGGAATCCGGCGCGAAGCCAAAAGGGTTGGAAACCTGATTATTTGGCAACCGGAGCATTCGCTGTCGCCCGGGGTTCATCGTGCAGAGGTCGATGTAACATTTGAGGGGCCCTGGTTGCCGTTGACTCGCCAGTGGGAGTTCACGATACTTCCCAACGCGATTACAGAATTCCCCAATCTGTCACCGGAACAAAGGTTGGTGCTGGATGAGGTTAACCGCTATCGGTCAGTTGCGGGTATCCCACTCCTTGAGATGGACCCAGCCCTAAACGCCGCTGCTACCTCACATGCGAAATATTTCATTTTGCATAAGCCTAAAGGCCTCGATGCTCATAGTGAAATTCCCGGTCGAGCGGGATTCACCGGCGTTCAACCATGGGAGCGTGGAGCCTTTTTTGGCTACCCCTTCTCCCATTACTACGAGGATATGCACTTCCTTGACGATCACAAGCGTGCGGTTCGTGACTGGGCCGACTCTGTGTATCATCGTTTTCCGATTATGGATCCGCTTGTGGAACACATGGGCTATGGCTATGCTAAACAGGGCGAGACCTCGGTTAATGTCTTGCAGATTGCGGCCATGGATGGCAGCGTGGCAGAAATGACCGTCAATCCGAACGAGGTCCATTCGGTAATGGTCTACCCTGTCCCTGGTCAGCTTGGGGTGCCGACTCATTGGGATGGCAACGAGGAACCTGATCCCTACCGTTTCTTTCCGGAGGCAAAACCGGCCGGTTACCCGATAACCATTCAGTTCCCCAAGCAATACGTCCAGTCTTCACAGGTTTATTCCGCCAGGATAACGGACGAAAACGGTAACGAAGTGCCCTTTTGGCTGCTGACGGAAGTGCTTTCAAACGGTAACCGCGACGAACACATTGCCCCGCATATTGCCCTGCTACCAAAAGAGGATCTTAAGTCGGGGACACGCTACACTGTCTCCGTAAATGGCGCGGTTAGAATCAAGGGAGGACAGACCCTCCCCTTCGACAAGAAGTGGTGGTTCACCACTGCGGGCACACCTGCACAAGTGCCTGTTCCTACAGATATAGCGGTCGTAGTCAATGAGAAGGTTCTCAATGCGAGTATGGCTGTTTATGTCGTCAATGGACGCTCCATGCTGCCGTTCCGCGCCTTCTTCGAGTCCCTGAATGCGGATGTCGGCTGGGATGAGGACACAAAAAGCGTCTCGGCTAAACTGGAGGATCGTTCAGTTTATCTGAGAATAGGAAACGACCGCGGCATGGTTGAGGGTTCTGATTTCCTGTTGGATGCCGTACCTTTTATAATGAACGGGCGGTCCTATATCCCCATTCGCTTTGTGTCCGAGGGATTGGGTATGCGGGTTGCCTGGGATGGGGCATCACGGACAGTGTATATACGTTCCGGGCTGTGATTTATCATTAATTGGCGGAGCTTATCCTGCGATGAATAGATTTAAAGGACGTAGTCGCATGGATAGCAATGTTGTCATTTTCCCGAAAAGCATTACTCATACCATAAAGGTTGAAATGGAAGGCGGCCCGGACGGGTCCTGTATAATTTGCCGGTTCAATGACGGCGTCGTTAAGGTTGTTGAAGGGTACATAAGTGGGGAACGCGCCGCTGAATCGGTGGCCTATGTCTCAAAGGTCAATACCATATTTAACCTGGCCCCGGGGGTAAAACTGGTGATCGATCAGCAGGCCATCGACTCTTCAGCCATGGGCCTTTGACTCGGCCGGGAGGATTCCAAGGTTCTTTTGTGCTTGCAAGGTGTTTTCCTTTGCGATCATCATATCTATAAACGCTTTGGTCAGAGAGCCGTCAAACTGTTCGTTCTGAGCCTTCAGCAGCTCCTCCAATGCCTCTCTGCGTGATAATGCGCTGCGATACGGGCGGTTTTCGGTCATAGCGTCGAATGCGTCTGCTATCGCGATGATTCTGGCACCCAGAGGTATCTGTTCCCCTTTGAGCCCGCTGGGATAACCCTTCCCGTCAAACCTCTCATGGTGATGCCGTATTAGAGGAACAATGTCCTCCAGGAAGGGGATGTCGGCAATGATGCTAGCGCTGATGACCGGGTGCGTTTTTATTACATCGTATTCCGCTTCGGACAATGCCCCGCCCTTGAGGAGTATACGATCGGGAATGCCTATCTTGCCTATGTCATGCAGGAGTGATGCCTGTCTTATTTTTTCAATTTCATCGTCCGGGAGATTCAATCTGCGGGCTAATGCCTCCGCGTAATCGGCAACCCTTTCACAATGGTTGCGTGTATAAGGGTCTCGCGCCTCGACTGCCGCAGCAAGGGCGATAACGGTGCTTAAATAGCTCTCTTTCAGGTTGTCGAACAACCTGGCGTTTTCCACAACAAGCGCACCCTGGTTGGCCAGCGCCTCCGATAGCTTAATCGTCTCTTCGGGAACCTCGTTTTCGCGCATCATGAACATAAGGACGCCAACGACATTCTCCCGCCCTACCAGCGGTGTGGCGATTATAGACCCGTATCCCTTCTGGCGTGCCCACTGGCCACAAATATGTGAACAGTAGATGCATTCGTTGGAATCAGCGTTGAGCACCGCCGTCTTGGAGGTAAGGGCTGCCTTCCACACGCAACCCCGGCCCATGAACAGGCTTGTCTCTTCTTCGGAGCCGAGGACCCGCCCTGGCCAGACCGAGATATTCAGGAGCCGTTCATTTCGGTCCAGGATGAAACCGATGCCTTCCGCACACCCGACGAGAGGATAAGCATTCTCAAGGATGGTCTGCATTACATCATGAGGGTCAAGGCTGGCCGAAGCCAGACGGCTGCAATCAAGCAGCCCGTTGAATTCTTTGAACCGTTGCCTTAGCGCGATGATCATCTCGTTGAACGAATCTGCCAGCTGGTAGACCTCGCGTGGTCCCTCGGGTTCAACTGTTTCCCCCAGCCGGCGGTGGGTAACTATCTCTCCGATTTTCGCAGTCAATTGTTCGATAGGCTGCGATATATGACGTTTTCCCATGATTATAATGAGCCCGATGAAGAGCATCTCCAGGGGCCCCAGGACGATAAATGCCCAAAGCACGTCGTAACGGAGGCGGTCAGCCATAACTGTTTCTTGTTGGATTAAAAGGTTCAGGTGCTGATCGAGTTCCTGCCCCTGTCGGTGGGTTTGATAGTAAATCGGGGTTACCACCTCATTAACCCACCGGGTAGCAGCTTCCTTCTTGTTTTGGGTGCTTAGGTCTATCGTTGTGTTGCTTTTACTTATAAACTCTGCAGCGAAGGCTGAAAACTCTTCAAACAGACGCCTTTCCGCCTCATCCAGAGAGGAGAGGCGTGCATAGGCTGACTGCCAGGCATTGAAGCGTTCTGTCAAAGTATGCCGCTCTTTGGCGATCTCTGACATCCTTTCTGCTGAGGGAGTTATTACGTGCAACAGATTAAGGTTCCTTACTTCCTGTATAGCAAGCCTCATCTGGCGGAGTATGCTCAACCGCGAGGTGGATGAGTGAACTACCCTGTGGAGCACCTCATCAGCCTGGTGTTCCTTTTGTATGGCTATGGAAAAGAAGAGGAGGTGAAACAGGCTTACTATCAGCAGTGCCAGCAGCAGCCGACTTGCGATGCCAAACCGTTTGTTCCACCTCTCATTCATCTGAAACACTCCCAATTCTGAATATCGTCAACGCCGTAAAGGAATTGCAGAAAAATTAGTCCTTTCGGGTCAAAATGGCACCCCTAACTAGAACTATTAAAAGAAGAATGCCGGCAACGCCCATGGCGTGATAAAGGTTGACAACCAGGGCCATAAACCCGGTCTTGGAAGCCATAAGCGCCAATAACGCGCTGACCATGGTGACTGGCAGGAAGGAGCGGGGGCTGCCTGAAGCCCTTGAGGCGAAAGCAAATAGGCTGGCTGTTGAGGTGGTATAGATTTCGGCCAGTAAGATTAATCCGAAGAGTTGTCCCAACTTGGGTGAGACTGTTGCCGCGACCTTCGCAAGGGGTATCTGATAATTGACTATTTCAGGCCCGGTAAGTTTCAGGGAAAGGTCCGTGCCCACCGCAGATAGCCCCAAGGCCAAAGCGCCGACAATTGCGCCGATGGCCAGTGGTTTTCGTGAAGAACCATGGCCGAGCGCAAGCAATACGGGCATTGCCCCCAGCATGTTATAGCCGACATAAAGTAATGCCGAAATCGCCCAGTGTTTCCCCTGCAGGGCGTTAAGGGTAACGGGGTAGGTTATCTCGAGGGGTAGATGCCCCCCCAGAGTTGCTGCTTGCCAGGCCGCTACAGCTATGAAAAGCACCGAGAGGACGAGTATAGGGGAAATCACCGACATTGACGAAACCAACCCTCGCAGCCCAAAGGCGACCGTGATCAGGGTTATGACTATCAAGCCCAGTCGTCCCACATATTCCGGGATACCCCACTCCTCGTACGCCAGGGCGCCAGCGCCTGCGGTCATGGTTACCAGGCTCCCGAAGAGGAATATGGTGATAAGCGCATCAAGGAGATTGCCGGTCTTTTGCCCGCCCGAAAAGATCACCGCACTTCGGTAGGAGGCGGTCCCTAATGTGTGGCCCAGCCTAAGTGTAATCCAACCGAAAAGCCCAAACAGCGTCATGGCCAGCAGGAGGCCCTTTATTGAATCCGGGCCAAATAAGGTAAAAAACTGCATGATTTCCTGGCCCGAGGCGAAGCCGGCGCCAACCACTGTTCCGACATAAGTTGCGGCAATTGCCAAAGCGCCCAACATGTTTGAGGTGATGCGCTAACAAGAAGGATTATTACTATATATATAGAAATAGCTACAAAGAAATCCTTATGATTTCGTTCCCGAAATATCGGTATAATCTACTACGAAATACTGCGAACTGTAAGGAGCGATTCCCTGTGGCCGGTAAGAAGATTCGGGTTCTGATCGTCGATGACCATGCCATTGTTCGGGAGGGACTTAAATTGATTCTCGAACGGCAGCCCGACATTTCGGTTGTGGGGGAGGCAGGGAATGGAACGGAAGCCGTGGACAAGGCTGCGGAATTGAAGCCCGACGTAATAGTGATGGATATAGTGATGCCCGTGATGACGGGCCTGGAGGCCACCCGGATTATCCATCAGTCCAATCCCGGTATACAGATACTTATACTTACCGCCCATGAAGAAGAAGATTACGTTACGCGCATCCTGCAGGCCGGGGCTACCGGTTACATGTTAAAAAAGGATGACAGTGAACAACTCCTGTCCGCCATTCGGGCTCTTTCTCGCGGGGAGTCTTTCCTTGACCCTTCAGTAACAAAGACAATTATCAGGACCTTTACGGCCTATAAAAGCATCCCCTATAGTTCGGTTAAAGATAGGGAATTGACCGATCGTGAGGTAGAGGTCTTGAGATTAATTGCCAGCGGCCATACCAATAATCAGATTGCGGACAAGCTTCAAATAAGTGTTAAAACTGTTGATACGCACAGGGGCAACATTGCTGCGAAACTTGATATTCACAGCAGGGTCGACCTGGCAAAGTATGCGATAAAAAAGGGCCTCATCTCGTTAAAGGAATAATTAGTATTCGGGATGGACGAAGCATATATAATTAAGTAAAATCATGACGGGTAGCCCGAATGGGTTGTTCTCCGAACCGGATAAACCTAAAGCACGCGTTGCTATGGTTACCGGTCGGCCAGGGTAAAGCGGGAAACTGCTTTGCCTCCCGAATTGGAAAGGGGAACACTTCTCATGAAAGACAT